>JAPLSK010000157.1 GCA_026398675.1 bacterium
CGGGGATAGGAATCCCCGTCCCACATTTAAAAACGGCGGGGACTGAAATCCCCGCCCCACGTTCGTTATTGAGACGCGGCGCCCGACTTGGCCGATGCCGGGACCACCTACAGCGGGCGGATGAACTCCACCCGGTCGTACTCGTAGGCCGGCCGCGTCCGGCTCTCGAAGTGCAGCCCCAGCGTGTTCGCCACGGCGCGGGCCCCGGTCCGCAGGCTCACGATGCGCCGCTCCACGTCCACCCACGCCGCGCCCTGCTCCGGCAGGTAGCTCATCTCCGCGAACTTATCGTCCTCGCCGCGGATGCCCGAATCCAGGATGGGCGGGACGATGGCGCGGAAAATGGGCCTGATACACGACAACCGGGCCATCCGCCGCCGGTAGAGCGAGCCGTACTCACCCCCGGGATCCTGGTTGAGCACGAACAGGAGCACCGCGCCGGGGAATTCACCCAGGTCGGGCCAGAAATGCACGGGCGCCGGTTTGTGCCGCTCCGACTTCTCGATGGCGTTGTACGGGTCCAGAAGGACGAGCTGAATGGGCGGCATGACGGCCAGGTTTTCTGACTTCAGGGCGCTGTAGCCCGAGTTGCCCGCGAGCTCCAGGACGGAAAACCCGGCCTGCTCGAGCTCGGCCTTCTTGTCCGCATCCTCCTCGAAGACGAGAACCCTGGGTTCGCTCATGTGGCGCCGGGCCAGCTCGGTGCTGCCCAGGTAGAGCTTCTGGGCCATGGTCTCTTTTTGGACGTTTCGCAGGCGCAGCTCCGCCGGCGCGGCCAGCAACCGGCCTTCCACCTTGGGGGCCAACCGGCGGTTGGGGATTCCGGCGAAGGCGTCCAGGTACGTCCCGCGGCGGTGAATCCAGTCCAGCGAGCGCAGCAGCCACTCGTGCTTGATCAAATCTCCGGCGTTGCCGGCGTCGAAGGGGAAGTCGTTCATGGTTACTCCATAAGTCCCCGCTCGTACTCCTCTTTGAACTCCGCGATGCCCCGATAGACTGCGTAGGCCGCCTCGTACTGGTACGCCGGGTCGGCCAGGCGCACCTCCTCGCCCTCGTTGGTCAGGAACCCCACCTCGACCAGAATCGCCGGCATCTGCGTCCCCCGCAGGACGTAGAAGTTGGCCTGTTTCACCCCCCGGTCGTTGCAACCGAGGTTGTAGACCAGCTTCTGCTGCACGCAGGAGGCCAGGCTTTGGGATTCCTCGAGGTACTCGCTCTGCATGAGGTCGCCCAAAATGAAGGAGAGCTCGTCGGAGGTTTTCAGGGGCAGGTCGGGGTCAAGCTCGAAGTCGGCGTTTTCCAGATGGGCCAGCGCGCGGTCCTCGGAGGTCAGCGCGTCGGCCAGGAAGAAAGTCTCCGCCCCGTGGGCGGCGGTGTTGGAATGACCGTTCAGGTGGATTGAAATGAAGAGATCGGCCTGGGCCGTGTTGGCCATGAGGGTGCGCCCGTGGAGGCCGATCTTGGTATCGGCGGTCCGGGTCAGGATGACCTCCAGCCCGAGGTTTCGCTCCAGGAGGTTGGCCAGGTAGAAGCTGATGGGCAGGACGAGGTTTTTTTCCAGGTAGCGGCCCGAGAAGCCGCCGGTGCCGGAGTAGTCCCCGCCGTGCCCCGGGTCTATCACCACGCGGCGGATGCGCTGGCGTTCGAAATTGTCGTCGGGCTTGAGCGCCTCGGGCGACTTGCCGTAGGCGTCGCGCACCTCGAGGCGGATGACGTCGCCGTGCCGCTCGGCCCGGTAGAGGTACTCGCCGGGCCACAGGAGCGCCCGGAGCTGGTAGCCCGTCTCCCGGGGGTGGGGCCGCAGGACCACCTCGTCCACGAAGCCCGCGCCGGGGAACGTCCGGGCGTCGGAGGGCGACTCGTCGGCGGGGAGGTCCAGGACAAGGGTGGAGCCCGAGCGCCGCAGGACGAGGCCCTGGATTCCGGCGAGCTCGACCTCCACCACCGTGGCGGCGCCCTCGTCGAAAACGCGCAGGTCGGAGGTCGCCACCGCCGGCGTCGGCTCGTAGACGACCTCGCCCTCGACGATCTCTGTTCTGGTTCGAGTAGATGCAGATTTCGCCGGCCAGCGAGAGCGCCTCCTCGACGATGGCCCGGGCCGAGAGGTCGGTGTGCTTGACGAGGGCCTTGGCGGCGGCGCTGGCGTAGCCCGCCCCGGAGCCCACCGCGGCCACCTCGTCGTCGGGGGAGATGACCTCGCCGGCGCCGGAGATGAGAAAGGTTTCCTCGGTGTCGGCCACCAGGAGGACCGCCTCCAGGCGGCGCAGGTACTTGTCGGTGCGCCAGATTTTCGCCAGCTCCACGGCGGCCTTGGAGAGGCTGCCGGGGTGGTCGTCCAGCATGCCCTCGAACTTCTCGAAGAGGGTGATGGCGTCGGCCACGCCGCCGGCGAAACCGGCCAGGACCCTGCCGTCCCGGAGCATGCGCACCTTTTTGGCGCTGCTTTTTAATATCGTGTCGCCCAGGGTGACCTGGCCGTCGCCGCCCAGGGCAACCTTACCCTCCCGGCGGACGCAGAGGACCGTCGTCGCCCTCAGGTCGGCAAAGCTTATTCTTTCCATCTTCTTCTACCTCCAGAGGTCTAATTATAAATCCGTCAAACCGTTACGGCAAGCCAAAAGAATTAACTTTTATCTTGCTTTAACTGCCTTTTTTTGTATAATAATGAATCGGGTGAATCCTCGCACACACATCACCCCAAGGAGGTTACCTTGAGAAAGTACTTGATTGCTACATTGGCACTTTTGGTGTTTGCCGGAGTGGGCATGGCCAAGGAGTACGTGCTCGAGGCCGATAGTGCCCCCGACACGGGTCTTGCCATTCAGTACGTGCCCGTCGCCCCCACATCCGGTGGCCTGCGCTACCTGCCGCCCCCCCCCGGTGAGACAGAGCTTTACTGGGACGACGGTGTAGACTGCGGTTCATACTTCAGCAGCTCCTATTCGCCATATGCCACCACCTTCACCGCCCCATCCGCCTGCCATCTGGTGACTTACCGCCTCTACTGGTACGGCGGCGGCAGCGTTAACATTAACTGCCTGCTCTACAACGACAGCGGCGGCACCCCCACCGGCAGCACCCTCTTCACCGTCACCGGCAACAGCGGCAGCGCCAGCTTCGCGTGGGTTGATATTCCCGTCAGCAGCGCAGGCGCAACGCTCACCAGCGGCCAGGTCTTCCACCCCGGCTGGAGCCATACCAGCGGCTCAGCGGGCGTCTTGATGGACAACCCCAAGCATGCCGGTTCCTGCTGGCTCTGGCTGGGTTACTGGTACGACTACAGCCCGTACTACACCCACATGGTCCGCGTCGTTATTGACGACGACGCGACCGGCCCCTACGTGGACGGCCAGGCCCCGGCGGACGGCGGGTGGACCAACGACAACACCCAGCTCGTGTTCCACGCCAAGGACGATGACAAGGGCGTGGACGATACCACCATTGACGTGAGTGTGGACGACGGCAGTCGGGCCGACGTGCCGGGCAGCCTGGACATAACCGGCACCCCCGCGGATTACGCCTGCACCTTCTACCCCGACTCGCCCTTCGACGACGGCACATTCGATGTGACCGTCCCCGGCTCGCTGGCGGACCTTTTAGGCAACGAGATGGGCGACGACGAGGTCTGGAGCTTCAGCGTGGACACCACCGTCCCGACGGTGGGCGGACGTGATCCGGCCGACGGCGCCTCCGGCGTGGACCCGGACACCAACATCGTCTTCCACGTATACGACCCCGGCGTCGGCGTGGACACCGGAACCATTGACTTCACCGTCCAGGACACCAGCCTCTCGCCCGGCAATCACGCCGTGAGCGCCGGTTCCAGCGCAGTACACACCGGGTACGCCCCCGCGGGCGACATCTCCGGCAGCCTGGACATTGATGACGCCGACCCCGGAGACGTGATCTGCACCTTCGATCCGACCGACCCGCTGCCCCCGGACACCATCACCTGCACCGTGGCCGCCGGGCTGGCCGACACCCTGGGCAACGCGACCACCGACGACATCGTCTGGAGCTTTAACATCACCGGCGAGGGCTCCGAGGTGACCACCTGGGGCCTGATCAAGGTCGAATTCTAGCCCACATCGGATACGAGGCACCGGGCCCTCCTTCGGGAGGGCCTTTTTGCGGGCCGGGGTGCGGGCGATATGGCGGCCCGCAGAGGACTCGTCCTACGGGGCCGCCCTACATAGAGACCTGCGAGGCACGGGCCGGGGTGAGGGCTGCCGCATGTCCCCTCTCCCTTCTAGGGATAGGGTAGGGGTGAGGGGTTGAAACGCGGCGGCCCGCAGAGGGGCCGCCCTACGTCATCGCAGCCTGCGAGGCACGGGCGGGGGTGAAAAGGCGGGCGAGTGTGGACACCCGCCCCTACGTCATAGCAAGGGGAGTCCGGTTTCGAGAAAAAAGAACGGCGCGAAGGCTCAAAAAATAAATAAAATTCCCTTGTATCTTGGGAAATACTGCGGTAGTATAGATTACGTGCTTATGTACCCTCACCCCCCCCCCCCAAAAAAAACCGCGGAGGTCACGTTGAGAAAGTACTTGATTGCTACATTGGCGATTCTGGTTCTGGCGGGAGTGGGCATGGCCAAGGAGTACGTGCTCGAGGCCGGCAGCGTACCCGGCTCGGGCGCCACCCTTCAGTATGAGCCCGTCTCCCCCATGCCGAGCGCCCTGCAGTTTCTGCCCCCCGTTCCCCCCAGTGTGACCGAGTTCGAATACGACAGCGACGGCAGCGGTGGCTCGTACTGCAACTGGGCGTCCTACGGCATCCGGATCGGCAAATGGTTCAACGGCTCCGATTGGGGCATCACCGAGGGCTACATCACCGGCTACCGGATCAACTACTACATGTATTCCGGCGGCACCGACAACTGCCACGCATCGTTTTACGACTGGACGGGGGGGTACCCCGACACGGGGACCCTGCTCTGGGAGACCGATTTCAGCCCCTCCGGCTCCTCCGGCTTCGTCTGGTACGACATGGAAGTGGACCCGCCGATCTACGACGCGGACGCCAACTTCGACTCCCTCTTCGTTTGGAACGACACCTCCGCCACCGGCGGGCCGTCGGTTGACTTTGACGGGCCGTTCGATCACGACTACCAGGATTACTACGGCTGGGGCTCCGGCTGGTACAACTACCTCCTGCGCGCCTACTTCAACGACGACGTGGACGCCCCCTACTCGGCCAACCAGGATCCCGCTCCCGATGCCGTAGACGTGCCGATCGGCACCAACATCACCTTCGACATCGTGGACGACGACTACGGCACGGACGGCGACACCATCCTGGTCGAGGTTGACTCGGTGGACGTGACCGCGGACTGCACCATCACCGACAACGGTGACGGCTCCTTCAGCATCCTCTACGATCCGGCCGTTGATTTCGACTACTCGACGTCCGTCGTGGTCTACTGGTCCGCCGCGGACGGCCTGGGCAACTTGGGCGAGGACACATGGTCCTTTGACACCGAGGAAGAGCCCCCGAGCGTCGTTTCGACCACCTGGGGCCTGATCAAGACCGAATTCTAGCCCACATCGGATACGAGGCACCGGGCCCTCCTTCGGGAGGGCCTTTTGAATACGCTTGGATGGGGAAGTGTAGGTTGACCGCTGGGCCCTCCTTCGGGAGGGCCTTTTCCTATGGGAAGGGCCGCCACGTGTCCCCTCCCCCCTCTGGGGGGAGGCTCGCCTACGGGCTAGGGAGGAGGGCGAACCGGCGGCCCGCGGAGGACTCGTCCTACGGGGCCGCCCTACATAGAGGCCTGCGAGGCACGGGCCGGGGTGAAAAGGCGGGCGGGTGTGGACACCCGCCCCTACGTCATAGCAAGGGGAGTCCGGTTTCGATAAAAAAGGACAGGGTGAAGGCTCAAAAAATAAATAAAATTCCCTTGTATCTTGGGAAATACTTAGATAGCATGCAACCGGCGCCTCTTAGTAAACCCCCCACAAAAAAACGGAGGTTATCTTGAAGAAGTACTTGGTTGTTACATTGGCACTCCTGGTTCTCGTCGGCGCGAGCCAGGCCAAGGTGCAAGAACTCGCCGTTTCGGTCGACACCGGTGAAGCGTTGACCATTGAGTCACCGACCAGTCTCGGGGAGCACTACGTCACGGTCTCCCCCATGCCGCTCACCGAGGAGGAGCTCTACAACGACAACGGCGTCGCCGCCTACCACTGGAGCGGTGGGATAGCCGGTTTCGCCTCGAAGTTCGTCGCGCCCTACGACTGCCGCGTGGTCGCCGTCAGGCTGTGCTGCTTCAACCCCTCGGCCCGCAACTTCTTCATTGACATCCTGGGCGAGGACAGCGGCGTGCCCGGCAAGCCGGACCGCAACGACAGTCTCCTGGGCGGGTACGAAACCTTCTATGAGGGCTCTCACGGCGGCGATACCTGGGTCCGGTTCGATCTGGCGACGCATCCGCTGCTCAGCTCGGGCGACGTGTTCTTCGCCATGAGCGACGACTCCATCGAGGGCCAGGACAACGCCCCCCAGGACAGCCAGGGCCCTGGACCCGCCGACTCGGCGTGGTGGTATATGGGCGGCTCCTCCTGGTACGACTACGATAGCTTCGGCGCCATGCTGATCCGCGTCTTCGTTGACGACGACGTGTCCGAGCCCGACACCACCCCGCCCTTCGTGGCCGATATGGAACCCACCGACGGCGAGTCCGACGTGCCGATAGACACCGACATCGTCTTCCATTGCGGGGACGACCTCTCGGGCGTGGATACCGCCACCATAGACTTCACCGTCGAGGACACGACGCTGGGCGCGTCTCTCGTGGTGAGCACCGGCTCCGCCGCAGGATCCGGCGCTTCCCCGGCCGGTGTGATTGCCGGTGTCCTGGACATTGACGACTCCGACCTCAACGACGTGGTCTGCACCTTCACCCCCGACGATCCCCTACCCTACGAGGACACCATCACCTGCACCGTGGACGGCACGCTGGCCGACCTGTCGGGCAACCCGATGGGCGACGATTTCATCTGGAGCTTCACAACCGAAGCAAATCCGATAGGCGTGGTGCAAACCACCTGGGGCACGATCAAGGCCGAGTTCTAGCCTGTCTTCGAGAACGGCACCGGGCCCTCCTTCGGGAGGGCCTTTTTGCGGGCCGGGGTGAGGGCTGCCTTATACCCCCTCTCCCCTCTGGGGCGAGGGGAGGGGTGAGGGGTAGAAACGCGGCGGCCCACGGAGGACTCGTCCTACGGGGCCGCCCTA
>JAPLSK010000158.1 GCA_026398675.1 bacterium
CAGCGCCTTGCCGTAATCCTCGTACTGCTTGGGGCTGACGCCGTAGTCCTGGAAAACCTCGTCGGCGTCGGCGCTCTTGAAGCCGGCCTTCATGAGGTCCACGGTCAACTTGGCGTAGGACTGGTCGTCGAGCTCGGTCTCCCCCCCGCAGCCGGCGAGGATGACCGCCAGGCAGAGGATGGGGAGAAGGTAGCGCAACCTCATGCCGCCCTCCCGTGCAAAAAGATGAAACTCCTGAATGCAGTATAACAAAAAATCAATCCCCCTTGGACGGCGGCGCCGGGACCGCCTCGCCCTCCATGAGGTAGCGTTTGACCTTCTTCGTGGAGGTTTTTGGGAGCTCCTCGTCGCGGAGCTGAAAGTCCTTGATGCGCTTGAAGGGCGCGAGCTGCTCATTGACGCGCCCCACCTCGCGGCGCAGGGTCTCGCGGATTTTGTGCTGGTCCAGCGCGTAGCCCTTCTCCCGGGCGTTGAGCTCGAAGTGCTCGTAGTCGGGCACGATGACGACCGCCACGTCCTCGCGGCCGGTCTTCTCGTTCCGGCGGCCCAGGGCCACGCACTCGGCGATGAAGGGGCTGCGGGAGAGCTTCTCCTCGATTTCCTCCGGGTAGACGTTCTTGCCGGCGGCGGTGACGATGACGTTCTTCTTCCGCCCGGCGATGTAAACGTATCCCTCGGCGTCAATCCAGCCGATGTCCCCGGTGCGGAACCAGTATTTCCGGTGCTCGGGCGGCACCCGGTCCACCCCCGGCCCGGCGGCGTAGAGGAGGCGGTCGCTGAAATTTTTCACCGTCGGCGGGTCGGCCTCGAAGAAGACCGCCGCGTCGGCCTCGGGGTTGTCCAGGTAGCCGGGCATGACCTGGGGCCCGCGGAAAGAGAGCTCCCCGCGTCCCTCCTCGTCCGGCTCCAGGACCATCACCTCCGAGCCCCACAGGCACGGCCCCACGGAGGCGGGTCGCAGGTTCTCCGTGCCGGCGAAATCCACCGCGTCCACGGGGCTGGTCTCGGTGAGCCCGTAGCCCTGGGAGAGCGGGAGCCCCAGGAGGTGGAACCCGCGGGCGACGTCGGGATCCAGGGCGGAGGCGCCGGACATCATTATCCGCATCTTGCCAAAACCCGCCTTCTCGCGCAGACCCCGGAAGATGCCCCGCCCCCAGTCGGCCTTGAGCACCGACCGCCCGGCCTTCACCATCCCCAGGCTCGCCGAAAAGGCCGCCCGCTTGAGCGCCGGCTGCTTTTTAACGGCGTCGTGGATTCCGGCCAGGAGCTTTTCATAGAGAAGTGGCACCCCGAGAATGAGGGTGCCCTCCCCGTCGCGGATGGCGGCCATGATGTCGCGGCTCTTCAGGCTGGCGGCGTAGATGATCCGGGCGCCGGAATAGAGCGGCATCAGGAAGCCGCACGTGCTCTCGAAGGTGTGAAAGAGCGGCAGCACGCTGACGAATGTATCCCCGGGGCCGGTGTGGACGCGCTGGTAGAGCTGCTTGATGTTGGCGACGACGTTGCGGTGCTCCAGGCGCACCGCCTTGCTCTTGCCCGTGGTGCCGGAGGTGTAGAGGATGGAGCAGGTGTCGGTCGGCGAAGGCCGGGTGGCGGGGGGTTCGACGTCGGGGACCGGCCGGCCCGGAAGCGCCGGGTCCCACGCGTCGAGGACGATGACGTGCTCCAGGTCGGGGTAGCGGTCCCGGTGCTCGTCCACGTCGAGGCAGAATTTCTCCTCGGCGACCAGGATCCGGGCCCGGCTGGCGCGCAGGATGTGGCCGTACTCCGAGGGGGTCAGGAGCGGGTCTATGGGCACGACCACGGCGCCCGATTGGACCACGCCGCAGAAAGCGATACCCCAGCCCGGCTTGTTGGAGGAGAGAAGGGCCACGCGCCCGCCCTTCTCCACGCCGAGCCCCCGCAGGTGGGCGTTGGCCGCCAGAACCCGCCGGGCGAACTCGCGGCCGCCGACGGATTTAAGCCCGCCGTCGAAGTAGCCCAGGAGGAAATCCGCGTCGGGGTAGCTTTCCCCGCGGTGGTCAACCAGCTCGGCCACCGTGGTGGGATAAGCCAGAAGGTCCGGCACGCAGGCGCTTTCGGTCATCCATCCTCCGTCATAGAGGTTGAAATGGAGACAAGGGGTTTAAACCCCTTGCCTCTAAACGGTGTGGTTCGATCAGTGCATACCCGCCCACTCGGCGCGAAGGGACTCGGGAGAGGAGAAGGCTCGCTCGACCTCGCCCCAGTCGCCGTCCTGGATTGAAAGGGTCGCCTCGCGCAGCTCCCCCCGGTGCTCTTCCCACCAGCGGTCGTACTCGTCGTCCAGCCCGGCCGCCGCCAGTTGGGCCAGAACGGACTGGCCGTCGCGCAGGACCGCCTCGGGGTAATCGCCGAGCAGGTCGTCGTCGTAGTAACCCTCGTCTTCGGCCGCTCGCCCCAGGATATAGTCCCCATAACGGGCGAGCTCTCCGGGAACGTAGCGTTCGCCGTCGTAGGCGTACACCCGGTCAATGAAGCTCGCCCGGTAGGCCCGTCCGACGACGAAGCTGGACGCGTAGGCGGTGAAGGTGAAGATTTCGGTGACCCCGTCGGAATCGGCGTCCGCCGCCAGGGGGGCCAGCACGGGTGAGCGGAAGAGCTCCCGGAAGCCGGCGGGCGTGGGCTCCAGGACGACGAGACCGCAACAGATGAGCGCGTCGTTCCCGCCGGTGTTGGTGGGGACGACGACCTCGGGGCGTCCGTCGCCGGTGTAGTCCTCCAGGCTCAGGCTCTCCCCGTAAAAGTCGGACTCGTCCGAGTCGGGGTAAACGTCCACCGGAACGCGACCGCCCTGGGCACCCTCATCCAACCGGTAGAGCCGGACCTCCCCGAAGGAGACGAACCAACCGTACCGGCGCCGCAGCGACTCGACCGCGTATCCTTCGCCGTCCAGCTCCAGCGGAAGGGAGAGGAGGTCCTCGTCGAGCCCCCGGACCACGGTGAGTTGAGGGGATCGGAGCCGCTCCGGACGGCGTCCACGCGGTAGTAACCGCCGTCCCCGTACACGGTGTCGGTCTCGAAGGTGGAGGTCTCCGGCACAGGCGGCGTGGAGCCCCCGCCGTCGCGCGGCACCGGCAGCGGGTTCGCGCCCGCCGGAAAGAGGCAAACCAGGACAAACAACCCGACCGCCCGCATCAGACCACCACCAGTACCGAGCAGTCAAGGTCCTCCATGAGCCGGACAGCCAGGTCGCTCTTCATGATGCGGCCGATGCTCCGCCGCCGGTGTCTGCCGAGGACGATGAGGTCCACCACCTCGGTGTTGGCCAGGTTGACTATCTCGATGTTGGGCCTGCCGGCGAGGACGTAACCCGTCGTCTCCACGCCGGCCTCCGCCCCGAGCTTGAGGATGTACTCCACGTTCCCCTCGGTGGCCAGGCGCATGTCCCGCTCCACCCTCGCGCGTTCCGTCTCCGACTCGTCTCTGAAATCGCCCAGAATGCCCGTGTCTATCACCGAGAGCACGAGGACTCGGGCGCCTGTCTTCTTCGCCAGGTCGAGGGCGACCTCGGCGGCGTGGACGGCGTACTCGCTGCCGTCCGTCGCGATGAGGATTTTCTTGAACAAGCCCCACCTCACCTTTTAAGTGTTCGGGTCGGCATCCACCATGGGCACGAAGAGGACGCCCGTTATCCGGCGTTCGGACAGCCCCTTCCCGGTGACCTTGAAAAGGACGAGGTCCTGGAAGGGGTAGCCGCCGATGGGCGCCACGATGCTCCCGCCCGGGGCGACCTGAGCGCCGATGGCCTCGGGCAGTTCCAGGGGGGAGCAGGTCAGAAGGGCCGCGTCGAAGGGCGCCTCCTCGGGCCAGCCTGAATAACCGTTTCCCAGCCTCTGGTGAACCGCGTCGGCATACCCGGCGGTCTCCAGGTTCACCCGGGCCCAGCGGTGAAGCTGGGGTACGACCTCGACGGAGAACACCTCCGCCCCGCACTCCGCCAGAATGGCCGCCTGATAGCCGGAACCGGTGCCAATCTCCAGGATCCGCTTCCCCGGCCCCGGCTCCACGAGCTGGGTCATCAGCGCCACGATGTAGGGCTGGCTGATGGTCTGGCCGTGGCCGATGCTAAGGGGGCGGTCTTCGTAAGCCGCCCAGGCCTCCGATTTCGGGACGAAGAGCTCCCGGGGCACCTCGCCCATCGCGGCGAGAACCCGCTCGTTCCGAATGTCCCGGACGCGGAGCTGCCGCTCGACCATGCGGCCCCGCGCGGCGGCGAGGGAGTTCCGGCGCTCCACCTGTCCCCCGAACCGTTGAATGGGCTCGCGCGCGCTACAACGAATTTTTAGTGTACCAGAGAATCGGTCCGCTTTCCACGCCGCGCCGTGCTGTTGACAGGTGGGGTTCCCCTCTCTATACTGCCCTCGAATGCAGAGAATCACGGGAGGTTCAACTTGGCCGTAGACCTGCGCGGGCGTCATCTCCTCTCCCTGAGGGACCTCACCCCCGAGGAAATTCTCCAGCTCGTAGAGACCGGCTACCAGCTCAAGCTGGAGCACCTCCGGGGGCAGCCACACCCGCTCCTCGCCGGCAAGACCCTGGCCATGATTTTCCAGAAGCCGTCGCTGCGGACCCGGGTCAGCTTCGAGGTCGGCATGGCCCAACTCGGCGGCCGGGCCGTATACCTCGGCCCCGACGACATCCAGCTCGGGAAGCGGGAGACCACCGAGGACATCGCGACGGTCCTCTCCCGATACGTGGACGGCATCATGGCCCGCGTCTTCGGCCACGAAATAGTGACCGAGCTAGCCCGGCACGCCGGGGTTCAACGTGGCCCGCAGCCTGATTTTCGGCGGCCTGCAGCTCGGGGTGAACGTCCACATCGCCTGCCCCTCGGAGATTTTGGACCAAAAGTCGCCCGATGAGTACGACGAGGTCATCGAGTGGGCGATGGAGAACGGCCCCAAACACGGCGCCGTGCTGACCATCTGCAACCGGCCCCGGGACGCCGTCCAGGACGCCGACGTGGTCTACACCGACGTCTGGGAATCCATGGGCGAGAAGGGCACGAAGACGAAGGACCTATTCCGCCCCTTCCAGCTGAACGCCGAGCTCTTCCACCTCGCCAAGCCCGACGCCGTCATCCTGCACTGCCTGCCGGCCATCTATGACGAGGAGCTTACCTACGACGTGAGCCGCCTGCCCAATTCGGCCATCTTCGACCAGGCGGAGAACAGATTGCACGCCCAGAAGGCCGTGATGGCGATGACGATGCGATAGAACGGCCGGATTTCGGGGAGGGGGACGGTGCCGCCGTTCCCCTTGTCGTAGAAAAGACCCATGAAGGAAGCGTACTTCACTCCGAAAAATATCGCCGAGAGGGCCGCCGCCCTCCTCCGGGCCGCCGACGACTACCGGCGGGAGCCGCCCCTAAAACTTCCGGCCGACGAGACCGCCCTTTTAATCCTCGACATGCAGCGTTATTTCCTCGATGAGAGCTCCCACGCCTTCATCCACGGCGCCCCGGCCATTATTCCGCAAATAAACGCCCTGGCCGCCGCCTTCAAGAACGTCGTCCTCACCCGGCACGCCAACACGCGGGAAAACGCGGGCGCGATGGGCCGTTGGTGGCGGGACCTCATCGAGGACGGCGACCCCATGGGCGAGCTGGACCCCCGGCTGAACGCGCGGGGACAAATCATTGTAAAAACCCAGTACGACGCCTTTTACGGGACGGACCTCGAAAAAATCCTCCGGGGGCGGGGCGTGCGCGGTGTCGTCGTTTCCGGGGTGATGACCCACCTGTGCTGCGAGACGACCGCCCGCTCGGCCTTCGTGAGGGGCTTCGACATCTACCTCCCCGTGGACGCCACCGCCACTTACACCGAGGAGCTCCACCGCGCCAGCCTCCTGACGCTGTCCCACGGCTTCGCGGTTCCGCTCTTGACGGGGGACCTCCTTCGACTACTGGGGGTGGATTCGTGAAAACCGCCCGCGCGGCCGTGGTGGGGTGCGGCCCGGCGGGCATCGCCGCCGCGATTCAACTGGCCCGGCACGGCGTCGAATTCCTCCTCTTCGAACGGGAGCGCCCGGGTGGCCTCCTTTGGAACGCCCATCGGGTGGAGAATTATCCAGGCTTCCCCGGTGGAATTGCCGGCCCGGACCTCGTAAAACTCTTCCTGCGCCAACTCGGGGAGGGCGGAATATTCCCCATTTCCGAGGAGGTCATGGGGGTGGAGAGGCGCCCCGGCGGTTTTCGTCTTCAAACGACCGGCGGCGGGTACGAGGCGGAGCACGTGGTGCTGGCGACCGGCACCCGCCCCAAGCCCTGGGACGGTCCCCCGGTCCCGCCGGAGTGCGCCGACCGGGTCCACACCGAGGTTTATCCCCTCCGCGGTCTCGCCGGGCGGAAGGTTCTGATAATCGGCGCGGGCGACGCCGCCTTCGATTACGCCCTGAGCCTGGCCGAGTCCAACGACGTGACGATTCTGAACCGGGGCCCGCGGACCCGCTGCCTCCCGCTACTGGAACGCCGGGCGTCCCGGGAGCCCCGGATAAGCTACCGCGCCCAAACCTCCCCAGTAAGGCTCACCTTCGCCGACGGCCACCTTCTGGTAAAATGCACCGCGGGGGGCGCGACGGTGGACCTCGAGGCCGACCACCTCCTCCTGGCCGTCGGTCGGGAGCCCGACTTGGGTCTCCTCACCCCGGACCTCTCCGATGGGAACGGGCGGCCGGCCGCGGGGCTGCACGTCATCGGAGACGCGGCGGGGGGAAGGTGCCGCCAGGCGGCCATCGCCGTGGGGGACGGCGTCCGAGCGGCCATGACAATCGCCAACGATTTGGACGAATCGCGATGAGGATAATCGCCGCCAGCGGATCGGACGAGGTGGCCCGGGTCTTTCTGGCGGACCTGGGCTCAGGCCGGCTCGTCGAATTCGTGGAGTCGGTCCAGCCGCCGCTGCCCCGCGAGGATAAGTGGGTCCTCCTGGTCTCCACCCTCCTGGGCTGCCCGGTGGGCTGCCCGATGTGCGACGCCGGGGGCGACTACCGGGGCACTTTGACCGCCGACGAGATTTTCTCCCAGATTGATTTCCTGGTCCGCCGCCGCTACCCCGACGGGCGGATCCCGGCGAAGAAATTCAAGGTCCAGTTCGCCCGCCTGGGCGAGCCGGCGCTCAACCCGGCCGTCCTCGACGTGCTGCGCGGGCTGCCGGGCCGGTACGAGGCGCCGGGGCTCCTGCCCTCGATCTCCACCGTGGCCCCGCGCGGGACGGAGGAATTTTTCGAAAAAACCGCCGGGATAAAGGACGTCCTCTTCGCCAACGGCCGCTTCCAGCTCCAGTTCTCCATCCACACCACCGACGCGGCGCTGCGCGACCAGCTGATCCCCGTAAAGAAGTGGGGCTTTCGGGACATCGCCCGGTACACGGAAGCATTTCACCGGGAGGGCGACCGCCGCGTGACCCTCAACTTCGCCCTCGGCCGGGATGCGCCGGTGGACCCCGCGGTGATGCTGGACCACTTCGATCCGGAGCTTTTCCTGTTAAAGTTCACCCCGCTCAACCCGACCTACGGCGCGCGGCGGCACGGCCTCGCCTCCTACATCGAGCCGGACGAGCCGGGGAAGCGGTACGAGATCCTCGACCGCCTCGCCGAGGCCGGCTACCGGGTGCTCCTGAGCATCGGAGAGCGGGAGGAGGACCGCATCGGCTCGAACTGCGGCCAGCTCCTCCGGCGCCACCTCGACGCCCGCGAGAAGCTGGACGACGGCTACACCTACCCCCTCCAAAGGATTTAACGTGGAGGTCATCCTCGCCCAGGCCGCCGGATTCTGCTACGGGGTGAAGCGCGCCTGCCAGGTGGCCTTCGAGGCCGCGCAGACCCACACCGGGGGCGTGTCCAGCCTGGGTCCGATAATCCACAACCCGCAGATGGTGTCCCGGCTGGCCGAGGCAGGGCTCAGGGTCATCGAGGACCTCGACGCCGCCCGCGTCGGGGCGGTGCTCATCCGCAGCCACGGCGTCCCGCCGGAGGTTCTGGAGAAACTGCGGGACCGGGGGTTCGAGGTCGTGGACGCCACCTGCCCCCTGGTCCAACGGGCGCAGAAGCTGGCCAAAGGACTCGCCGCCGAGGGATACCGGGTGGTCGTCGTCGGCGAGCCGGAACACCCCGAGGTCCGGGCGCTGGTCGCCTGGGCCGACTCGGGCCTGCGCGAGGGCGCCGAGGGGGCCGTGGTGGTCCAATCCGCCGCCGACGTGGCCCGACTGAAGCGCGCCCAGCGCATCGGCGCCGTGGCCCAGACGACGCAGATCGAGGAGGAGTACGTCCGGCTCGTGGGCGAGCTGCTGAAGAGAACCGACGAGCTGAAGGCCCACAACACCATCTGCGACGCCACCGCTCAACGCCAGGCCGCCATGCTCGCGCTCTTAGATAAGGTGGACGGCATGGTCGTCATCGGCGGGCGCAACTCGGCCAACACCACCCGTCTCTTCGAGCGCTGCCGCGAAAAGGGAGGCAAGGCGTGGCACATCGAGACGGCGGAAGAGCTCGACCCCGCGTGGTTCGCCGGGATGTCGCGGGTCGGGGTCACCGCCGGCGCCAGCACCCCGGATTGGATAATCGAGGAGGTCGTCGAGCGCCTGCGGAGTTTCTAATCCGTGAGAGCGATATGAAACGGGCGGGGTACTCAAGCCCCGCTCGACGTTTTCCCCCTCTCCCTGTGGGAGAGGGTCGGGGTGAGGGCTGCCTTAAAAAAAGCGGCGGGGTTAGGAAACCCCGCCCTACGGCAACTTAGATCTACCGCGCAATCACCACCCGCCGGGTTAGGGCGCCGGTATCGGTGGAAAGGCGGACGAGGTACACGCCGGCTGGCAGCACCGAGGTGTCGTAGGCTATTTCGTGGCGGCCTGGGGCGGTGGGGATGCTCACGTAGGACGCTACGAGCCGGCCTGAGAGGTCGTAGAGCGAGAGCTCTACGTTTTTGGTGCCCTCCGGGAGGTAGTAGCTGAGGGTCACCCGGTCCGTCGCCGGGCAGGGGTACGGGGTGTAGAGGGTGAACCACGTGGAGCCGACCAGCTCTCCCTCCTCCCGCCAGGAGAGGAGGATGCCGTCACTCGCTGAATCAGCGCTTAGAACAGGATCATCGGCGGCCCAATCCTCCGTTTGATATACATAAAGTACATCTATATCATCCGATGTTTCAGGATATTCTCCAACCACGCGATAATGTCCGGAATCTCCCACACAACCAAATGGTCCCTGTAGCGTGTGCCCAATCATTACGTCGGTTAATAGAACCGGATCCCTTAACAGATCACCCTCTTCGTTGAATTCTAAGACACCTATTCCATTCACATAATTGGCAAAAAGAATAATGCGACCGTTGTTCGATACAAAGAAGTTCTTCTGTCCGAAACCGACATCTTCGTCTGAATACACGATGCGGCGGTCACGTACCGTATCCCCATCCTTATCAAGGATAATGTATGCCACATAAGCTACGTAGTCTTCATCATGGACCCAAGCAATGTGAACGTGGTCTTGAGAATCCACGCAAATTGCAGGCATATAATCGGATGGCTCGTAAGCTTGTACCCCATTCTTCCCAGGATAACCAAGGTCTTTCATAGGTGTGAGAGGAGTACCGTCATCACCATCAATCTTTCTGTAAACTACGGAATAGTCCTCCATACCGTTGAGACGGCTCCTATCAAAGGTGTAGACGACGTGCACATTCCCGTCCGAATCAACGGCAATCCCTTCACCCCAGGTGGCAATGAGTTCGTATCCCGAGTCCTCCGCGATGCGGTGGTTGTAGCCTAACAACGTTCCATCTGGAGCAATCTTGGCGTGTTGCGGTGACTCCCACCATTTTAAACCATCCCACTCGCTAATGCAGTACAAGAGATGGATATTGTTTCCATTGTCAGGGACGGCGTACATGTAAAGGTTTTCCGGCTCTGCCGGCATAGTGATGAGGAGCTTCGGATTAACCAAACAGGATCCGTTAGCAGTGTCAATCTGTGCGTACCAAATATCGGATAAACCTGTTGTGTTTCTTCTCCAGAAAATGTGGGCATGGCCTTGAGAATCTATCGCTACGGTAGGCGATCTATCATCAATGCCATCTTCGAAGATGCGTGTGGGTGGAATGGTTAGAGTTCCATCTTCTGCAACTTGAGCGTAACTCACATCATAGTAGACAGTGGGCCAACCGCTGAACCAGACAACAAACATCTCGTCGCTTGGAGTGTATTTAGCAACTGGATCAAGTTCGCCGTGGGGACTGTCAATGATGTAAATAGGGTCTGACCAAGGGAAGTCATCAATGTACTGTCCCAGAGCTGCAGTTACGAGAATGAGAGCGATGAGCGAAGGTTTCATGTCCAACCGATTCGAAAGGGAGGAACCAACCTCCCCCTAAATGTAGCCCAATTTTGGGGGGCGTGCAAGGACGGAGCCGATTTCGTGTAAAATACCCAAAAACGGGAGGGTGATGGCATCGAAAATCCGCAAGGGCGAGGTTCTTTCCTGGGGCGTGTACGACCTCGCCAACACGATTTTCAGTATGTCCATCATCACCTTCTTCCTGCCCCAGTGGCTGATCAACGACCAGGGCCTGCCCGACCTCGCCTTTCAGATTCCCTTCTCGCTTTCCATGCTCCTGGTGGGCCTGACCACGCCGTACTTGGGCGCGGTGGCCGACGAGCGGGGGGACCACATGCGTCCCCTGCGCTGGCTGACGATTCTTTCCGTCTCCGCCACGGCGCTGATGGGGGTGGCGGTGAATCTGGGACTGGCGCTCTGGGCGCGGGTGGGGCTGGTGATGCTTCTATTGATCCCGGCCAACTACGGCTTCCAGGCGGCCCAGGTCTTTTACAACAGCCTCCTGCCGTCCCTGGCGCCCCGGGAGCTCCAGGGAAAAATCTCCGGCTTCGGGGTGGCGCTGGGCTATCTGGGCTCCATCGTCGCGTTTCTCGCCATCTTCCCGCTGACGCAGAGCGAGGTCATCCCCGGATTCACCGGCCGCACCGCCGCCTTCATCCCCACCGCAGTACTGTTCGGGATTCTGGCGATTCCATGCCTTTTGTGGGTCAAGGACCGGAGCAAGCCCAAGCCGCAACCGAGGGAAGGCATCTGGAAGCGCTACGTCCAGGTCTTCAAAGACACGGCGGCTTACCCCGGCCTCCGGCGGTACCTGCTGGCGGCGTTTCTTTTTCTCGAAGCGGTCCACACGGTCATCAGCATGATGATGGTTTACATCCAGATGGTGCTGGGCCTGCCCGACGAGGAGAAAAAGCCGATTCTGGTGGCGGGGATTCTGGCGGCCATCGCGGGAGGGCTCGTGTGGGGGTGGCTGACCGACCGGATCGGACCCCGGCGGGTGATAATCCTCACGCTGGTGGGCTGGATAGCGGCGATTGGGGTCGGAGCCCTGGCGGCGGATATGACCCTTTTCTACGGGGTGGGGGCGCTGACCGGGTTCTTGATGGCGGGCGTGTGGACGGCGATTCGGCCGATGCTTTTGCGGCTCGTGCCCGAGGAAAAGGCGGGGGAGTTCTTCGGCCTCTTGGCGTTGGCGGGCAAGGCGGCGGCCGTGGTCGGGCCGCTCATCTGGGGCGGGATAACCCTTCTGGGGCGGGGAATCGCGCCCGTGAATTACCGGCTGGCCCTGGCGACCATGGGGCTCCTCGTGACAGCGGGGCTGGTCGTCTTTCTCGGCGTGGAAAGAGCCCGAAAAAAGGGTGACCTTCCGGTCACCCCCGCGGCGGATTCGGCAGAGTAATTAATGCAGGTCGTGCTTCGCCCCGCAGAAAGGGCACTCGACGGTGGTCCAGGCGGAGTCTATCACGAACTCGCCCATGCAGGCGTCGCACATGTACCACTGGAGGTGGTGTCCGCAGTTGGGGCAGGTAATCTCCACGTCGTCCGCCGAGGCGGGGATGTTCGCGCCGCAGTTGGGGCACTCCCAGATTTCCTCGGCGGCGTTGAGCACGTCGGCGGCGAAGGCCATGGCGAGGAGCAGGGCCAGGAGGATGAGGCGTTTCATGGGCGCTCCTTTGGCGAACGTATTACGGCAGTATAGCAGGCTTCGAGCCCGATTCCAAGCCGGGGTGTAAACTGAAATAACGGTACAATGCGACCCACGCATGGTAAAATACTTTGAAATAGTCTCAGGCATTTCAATAATCAATTAAAAAAGGGCGGCAACAACCGCCCTTTCTTCGGGTAATACGGGGATTACTCCTTTTTCAGGAAGATAAGCACCATCGCGGTGAGAAACGAGGCCAGGACGAGCACCAGGAGAACCGGTACAATCTCGTACACGGTCTTGGTGACTTGCTCCAGCTCAGCCGCCGCCTCGGGCGTGAGAATCCGTTCAGGAAAAGAGGGACTTTCCCGCGGTGGCGGATCCACGCGGCGATTCCCACCGCCGCGGCCGCCGCGGAAATCGCCACCAGCACCCAATTAAACGATCCGCCGGAAACCATCGAGCCCGCGCTAGTCTTTCTTCATCGTCAGAATAAAGCCGACGATGTACAACAGCGGCGCGCCGATCATGGTGATGTAGGTGAGAACCTCGACGTTGACTTTGAAGATGGGCAGGATAGTCCAAACCGCCAAGAGCAGCGTAGCGATGCCCAGAAGGGCCACGTTGAGCTTGCCCGTCGAGAACCAGGCGATGAGACCGAGGACGCCGGCTCCGCCGATCAGGATAACGATCACCCACTGCAGAACGGCGACCAGGTCGATGGTTATCATATACCCCTCCCCTTCACTTTTTGGTGGAGCAATTAGCTCTGTGAACATCGAACCACAGCAGTATAGCAAATTGCTATAATGGGGGCAAGCACGCATCAGCCGCCGGAGGACCCGTGCTCATCCAGTACCTGCCGAAAATCCTCACCTTCCTCATCGCCGTGGCCGCGGCGCTGGCCTGGTCCAAAAGAAGGGGGCTGCCGTTCCTGGTCCTGGCCGCCGGCTGCGCGGCCTGGTTCCTCTCGGAGCTCCTGCCCCTCTTCGACTTCACCAGCCCCACCCTTTACAGCGTGTCGGTCTACATGGGGTGGGCCGGCCTGTTGGCCATCCTGGCCGCGCTACTGTTGATGTCCCGCAACGATAGGTGAGTCGGGAAAATCGGCCGCGCGCCAGTCGCCGCCGGTTACCGGCAAGGCGCCGGGCGGGACCGGACGATCCGAGGAGAAGTGGTAGACCCAGACCGTCGCCTGCTCACCACCGCGGACGACCTCGACCACGGAGCGGGTGAAGAGGCCGGGGCGGCCCTCGAGCCGGTCCATCTCCCCCAGGGCCGCGCGCGGATCGGCGAAGCGCAACAGCTCGCCGTGAACCGGCCCCGGCCCGTCCAGGTAGAAGACGGGGTACCCCACCGGCGCGGGCAGATGGAACAGGCGCCCTTTAAATAATACGGCCGCCCCGCGGAAGACCGGCGCGACCGAAGCGGCGTTGCGCTCGCCGCTTTTCAACGTACCGTACACGAATACGTCGTCGGGATCGGTCATCCGTCCGCTACCGTCCGCCTCCGGCGCAGGCGCAGGCGCACCCGGCGCAAGCGCACGCGCAGGCGCATCCCCCGCCGCCCCCTCCCCCGCCCCCGCCCCCCGACGAGGTGCTCACCGGAATGGGGTTGGTCACCGAAGTTATGCCGCCGGTGAAGGAGCCCACGTCGCCCATGAGGGATCCGGCAAAGCCGGTCGCCCCCTTGGTCATTTCGTTGGCGAAGCTGGAGCCGGGGAGGGTCGGGAGCCGATCCGGGGCGCCGCCATGCGTTCCGCCCGCTCCGCCCACGCCGCCCGATGACGGCGCCCCCGAGTAACCCCCGTAATGACCCCACCAGTACGGGGTGTGCACGATGACCACGTCGTCGAAGACGCGGCGGGTCCGCCCGTCGAAGTCCTCGTCCATCATCACCCACTCCAGGTCCCGGTCCCAGCTCTCCACCTTGAGATTATCGTTGCCGGCCTCCTCCACCTGCTTCCAGGCCTTGGTGATTATCGCGCGGTAGTAGTCCCTCGTCTCCCGCCGCGAGAAGCCCTTCATCTTCTTGTTCACGGCGTTGATGAGGTTTACAAAGACCTTGCGGACCTCGACCTGCTTCAGGGTGCCGATATCGTCTATGCCTTCGAGAAATTCCACCTCGTAGGGGCGGAGCTTTTCCGTCTCGGCGTCGGCGCCCAGCGGCTGGGGCGCGGGAAGGGCCTTCAGCCGCAGGGGATCGCGGCTGGTGACCTCCAGCCGTCCCTTCTTCAACAGGCCGAAGATGACGAGGTTCAGGACGCGGTCGAGCTTGAGCTCCAGGACAATCCCCGCCTCGACGGCGGTCAGGCCGCGCTTGATCCCCACTCCCTCCACCGAGGCCGAGGGGGGCAGGTACTTGAGCCGCCTACGGCGACGGCCGGCGAAGGATAAAACCGCGGAAAGGACGAAGAAGGCGATGGGCACCAGGCACCAGCCCACGGTCTCGAAGATGCCCACGATGAAGCCCCACAGCCCCTTGAAGAACTCCTCGAGGCCGCTGGGCTCGTACACCGCGTCCGCGTCGAGGTATTTGCGCGGGAAGCTGACCCCCACGTTTTCGGTCTGCTGGCCGGTCGGCGCCGCCGGGTCGTGCCAGTAGAAGACGAGTTGCTGACTATCCCCCTCGCCCAGGACGCCGGTGTAGTCGAACTTGCGCTGGTGGTAAACCGTCTCCTCGGGGGTGACCCCCGCCGGGAAGACGATTTTCAGCGTCAGATCCTCGGTGCCCTGAACGTACTCGGCTCCGTACCACGTCGGGGCGAACTCCACCGAGGCGTAATCTTCTTTTTCCGAATCAGGGTAGACGATGTGGTGGACCCTTATCTGGAAGATGAGCGTCGCGAGCTCGCCCACGAAAATGGACGGGGCCAGGTGGACTTCCACCCCGGGGTCCACGTATTCGCTGGTCAATATTTCGGAAACGGGGATGAGCGTCCCGTTGTCGGTGCAGGACTGGGTGTAGGCGTTGACGGCGTCGGGGTCGCGGTAGTTGAGGGAATCGGAGGCGACGGGCGGGGTGATCCAGGCCGCCGCCGTCTCCAGGTCGTAGGTGTCCCGGGGCATCCCGATGTCCACGATGTCGATGGGCTGCGTCACGGAGCGGTTGACGAAGGTGACGGCGTAGTAGAGGTCGCAGGTGCCGTCGCGGTTGACGGCGACCGTGGCCTCCATCCTGGGCAGCTCGAATGAGTACTGGGCGGCCGCGGGCGCGGCAAAAAAAGCGAAAGCGAGGATGACCGTGGACAGGCGGCGCACGTTGACACTCCCGCGTGGGTGGAGAAGTTGATTTTATCCCAAAGGCCTGCCCGGGGCAAGGGGCGTTGACAAGGAACAGCGACGGACGTAAGGTTGCCCCTGAACTAAAGGAGGCGGGATGAGGACGGCGCTTGCAATTGCAGTATTCTTCGCTCTGGCCTTTCTCCCGGGCTGCGACGGGAACACCGGCGACGGACCCGAGGAGTACCCCGACCTGAGCCTGGGCTGGGCGCGCCTTTTGGCCGAGGAGGTCCGGGACGCGGAGCTGCCCGGCGGGGAAGAAACCTACGCCTACGCCGGTTTCGTGGACTCCGGCGGGCTCCTCGTCGAGGACGAGTCGTTCTATAGCTTCTTCTTCGCCGAGCCCGGCGCCCTGGCCGACGCCGACGGCCTGTGGATCGCCGTGCGCTTCTCCGGCGACACCGAGTACGTCGCGGACAGATGCGTGTTCGAGACGCCCCTGCCCGAGTTCTCCGACGCCGGCCCCTGGGTCGAGGCGGCGGACGGCGCCATCGAGGCCATCGGCGGCGTCGAGTACACCCACCGTTCCTACGAGGTCCGCCAGGGACGCTACGAGTACGAGCCGACGGACAGGTTCATCGTCCAGGTGGACTACTGGCTGGAGCCTGACGAGCACAAGGCAAAGGTCATCCTCGACGCCGAGACGTGCGAGATAATCCACGTGGAGGATTTCCGCTGATATAGGGCACCCACGTTTCGTAGCATCTTTATTCGGCGACCTAATGTAGGGCGGGGACTTTAGTCCCCGCCGCATTTACACTCCCAACCTCGACCCTCACACCGGCCCATGCCGTGCAAATAGCGATGACGTAGGGGCGGGTCTCCAGACCCGCCCGCGGGCCGACCTAAAGGTCGGCCCCTACGAGTTACAAACAGACGGGCGACCCTCGGGCCGCCCTTTTTTTTACAAGACTGGGACCACGACGCGGCAATCAGACGATGAGCACCTCCAGAACCTCGTTGGTGTCTGCATCCACCAGCACGAAGGCCACCGGGTTGTAATCCTCGTCCACGTACATGAAGTAGGCCATGTTCTGTGTCCCCGGGTAATCCGCGAAGTCGTTGGTGAAGACCTCCAGGATGCGGTGCGCCCATTCCGCGCCGCCCTCGGCGTCGAGGGCGTCCTGGGCGGCCGTCACCCACGGCTCGGCGTCCCGGTATCCGGGAATTTCTTGGGAATAGTCCCAGATTTCGGGATTGTAGCCCTGATCCTCCATGTCGTTCTCGTCGTAAACCACCGTCGAGCCGTCGTAAGAGACGTTGACGACGAGGAACTCCTCCGCCGCGCTCACATCCAACATGCCGTAGAATAGGATCCAGACACCGTCCTGGGCGATCTCCCCCGTTTCGGTGATGCTCCCGTTGGCGATGCCGATCAGGGAACCGCCCGCGAGCTGGGCGTCGCGGATGGGATCGGCGATGTCCAGGGCCCAGCCCAGGCCGTGACCGCCCCCGTCACCGTCCCCGTCGGAGGGGGTGCTGGTGCAACCGAGAAGCCCACACCGAGGGCGAGCGCCAGCACTAAAATCAGCCTGTAAACCAACCTCATCGTGCCACCTCCAGAGTTAAAAAAATGGAACAAGGGGTAAAACAAGGGGCTTAAGCCCCTTGCCTCATGCAAGTTATACCAATCTAGCGCAAATTACAAAAATTTTCAACCGGCCAGCACCAGGTAGGTGACGTACCCCGCGTAAAGGGCCAGGAAGACCGCCCCCTCCCAGCGCGCGATGATTTTTCCGCTCCGGGCGAAGGGCAGAATGAGCAGCGCCAGCAGGAGCCCCATGCCGGCGTCCACCCAGATGCCGTAGCCCATCCCGGCCAGGGAAATCGGCGCCAGGCTCACCGCCCCGCCCAGGGCGAAGAGCAGGTTGAAGATGTTGGAGCCGATGACGTTCCCCACGGCAATGTCCGATTGGCCCCGAATCATCGCCACCACGCTGGTGGCCAGCTCTGGCAGGGAGGTCCCCACGGCGACGACGGTCAGGCCGATCACCCGCGCGCTCATCCCCAGGATGCGCGCCAGCTCCGTCGCTCCGGAGACGAGCCAGTCGGCGCCGATGAGCAGCCCGGCGATTCCGGCCCCGCAAAAACCGATGGAAAGAAGCCAGACGCCGGGACCGAGCTTGGATTTTTCCGGGGCGTTCTCGCGCTGCCGGGCAGTCTTCAGGCTCCAGACGGTGAAGGCGATTCCGCCGGCGACGGCCAGCAAACCCTCCCAGCGGGCCAGGGCGCCGTCCAGGAAGAAGAGGGGGAAGAGGAGGGCGATACCGACCAGGAGAGGAGCCTCGCGTCTGACCAGGGTGCCCTCGACCTCGATGGGCCGGATGAGCGCCGAGAGGCCGAGCACGAGACCGATGTTTACCACGTTGGAGCCGAAGGCGTTGCCCAGGGAGATGGCGCCCACGCCACGAATCGCGGCGGTGGCGCTGACGGCGAACTCCGGCGCCGAGGTTCCGTAGGCCACCAGGGTCAGCCCGATGACGATGGGCGGCACCCCGAAGCCCGCGGCGATTTTCGACGCGCCGCGCACCAAAAAATCGGCCCCGACGACGAGGGCGGCGAAGCCGACGAGGATTTCCAACCAAAAGGTCATAAGTAGGTGATTTTACCCGGCCGGGATGACAAAGGCAACTAAACTCCGTTGATTGCACCCGTGACGGCGAAGGCAAGGGGCTTAAGCCCCTTGTCCTGGACGGCGAAGCCGTAACCGTCCGGTTGGCGACGGTTTAGTGCTCCAGGAGCAAGAAAAAGATGTAACCGATATAGAGCACGATTAAGATAAAGCCTTCCCAGCGATCGATTTTCATCCCCGACCGGGCGAAGGGCAGCACCAGCGCCGCCATGATAATCCCCCCCAGGCAGTCGTACCAGAGGCCGGGGACGCTCGAGGCCGTCGAGAGCGGTTTGAGCAGCGAGGCGGCCCCGAGAATCACCAGCAGGTTGAAGATGTTGGAGCCGATGACGTTGCCGAGGGCGATGTCCGATTCCTTCTTGAGGGCCGCCACGACGGAGGTGGCGAGCTCCGGCAGGGAGGTGCCGGCGGCGACGATCGTGACGCCGATGATGCGCTCGCTGACGCCGGCCTTGGCGGCCAGCACCTTGGCTCCCTCGACCAGCCAATCGGCGCCGAAGATCAGCGCGACGATCCCCCCCGCAACGAAACCGACGTTCAGCACCCACAGCCGGGGGGTCATCTTCACCGGCGTCGTCTGCTCCGACTTGCGCGCCTTGGCGGTCTTGAGACACCACCAGGTGAAGGCAATCCCCGCGGCCAGGGCCAACGCCCCCTCCCAGCGCGCCATCGTCCCGTCCAGAAAAAACAGGGGGAAGAGCAGGGAGATACCGACCAGAAGAGGCACCTCGCGCTTGACCAGGGTGTGCTCGACGACCACCGGGCGCATCATCGCCGACAATCCCAGCACGACGCCGATGTTGAAGATGTTGGACCCCAGGACGTTGCCGATGGCGATGGCCCCGGAATCCCTGAGGGCGGCCGTGGTGCTGGTGGCCAGCTCGGGGGCGGAGGTGCCGTAGGCCACCAGGGTCAGCCCGATGACGATGGGCGGCACCCCGAAGCCGGCGGCGATTTTCGACGACCCCCGCACCAGGAGATCGGCCCCGCCGACCAGCGCCGCGAAACCCAAGAGGATTCCCAGCCAATAGACCATCGGGGTGTGTTCCTTTCCCGAACCGGCGCCGGGTATTTACAAGCGGGCAAATATAACATACCCCTTTCCGTCGGGAAAAGGGCTTTTCCGGGGCGGATGTCCTGCTCGGACGCGAACGGCGGGTTTCGACCGGGTTTACTCCAGCGCCAGACTCACCGCTTCCTCGGCCCGGCGGACGTAGAGTAGCTCCATGCCCTCCAGGCTCTCGGTCGGCTCGTCCCGGAAGGCGTCCTGGACCATCGTCCGGTTCCTCTCGGGGAGGACGACGGTCTTGATTCCGGCCCGCCTGGCGGCCAGCAGCTTCTCCTTCAGCCCGCCCACGGGGAGCACGTCGCCTCGCAGGGAGAGCTCCCCGGTCATCGCCAGGTCGTTTTTAACCGGCCGCCCGGAGAGGAGGCTCACCAAGGCCGTGGCCATAGTCACCCCGGCCGAGGGGCCGTCCTTGGGCACGGCGCCCGCCGGAACGTGGATGTGGATGTCGGAGTCGGCGTTGAAGTCGGGGGGTATCTTGAACTGCTTCGCCCGGCTGCGGACGAAACTGACCGCGATCCGGGCGCTTTCCTGCATCACCTCACCCAGCTGGCCGGTCAGCACCAGGGAGCCCTTTCCCTCCATCCGGACCGCCTCGATGAAGATGATGTCGCCGCCGAAGGGCGTCCAGACGAGCCCTGTGGCCACCCCCACCATGTCGGTCCGCTTCCGCCGCTCGCGCTCGAAAACGGTGGAACCGAGGTACTCCACCAGGTCCCCGGCCTTGACGGTGACTTTCCCGGTCACCTCGCCGGTGGCCACCTTCCGGGCCACCTTGCGGCCGACGGAGCCGATGGCGCGCTCCAGGTTGCGCACCCCCGCCTCGCGGGTGTAGCGGTCGGCGATGGCGCGCAGGGTCCCCACGGGAATGAGAAGCTTTTTCCTCGTCAGACCGTTGGCCTCGAGCTGACGCGGCAACAGGTAGCGCCGGGCAATCTGCACCTTCTCCTCGAGGGTGTACCCCGCGAGGTCGAGGGTCTCCATCCGGTCCAATAGCGGCCGCGGGATGGTGGCGGCGGTGTTGGCCGTGGTGATGAAGAATACCTTGGACAGGTCGTAGGCCTCCTCGAGGTAGTTGTCCCGAAAGCTCCAGTTCTGCTCGGGGTCGAGGACCTCCAGGAGCGCCGAGCTTGGGTCGCCGCGGAAGTCGCTGGCCAGCTTGTCCACCTCGTCGAGCATGAAAACGGGGTTGGAGGTGCCGGCGGTCTTTATTCCGTGGATAATCCGGCCCGGTAGCGCGCCGACGTAGGTCCGGCGGTGGCCCCGAATCTCGGCCTCGTCGTGGACGCCGCCCAGGGAAACGCGCACGAACTCCCGCGAGAGCGCCCGGGCGACGCTGCGGCCCAAGGAGGTCTTCCCCGTACCCGGAGGGCCGACCAGGCAGAGGATAGGCCCCTTCCCATCGGGGACCAGGCTCCGCACCGCCAGGAACTCCAGGATGCGGTCCTTTATCTGGACGAGGCCGTAGTGGTCCTCGTCGAGGATGCGGGCGGCCCGCTTCACGTCCAGACTGTCCAGAGAGTAGTGCCCCCAGGGAAGGTCCAACAGCCAGGTCAGGTAGGTATGGGCTACGACGTACTCGGCAGAGCCGGCGCTCATCTGGCGCAACCGCTCGAGCTCCCGCTCGGCCTTCGTCCGCACCTCATCGGACCAGGCCTTGGCGGCGATACGCTCGGCGAGCTCGTCCAACTCGACGGACGATTCCTCCCCCTCGCCCAGCTCGCGCTGGATGGCCTGCAACTGCTGGCGCAGGTAAAATTCGCGCTGCGCCTTGGTCATTTCCTCGGAGATTTCCTGCTGGATGGACTGGCCGATGCGGAGCACCTCCAGCTCCTTGCCCGCCAGCTTTATCACCATGTTCAGGCGCTTCTCCACGTTGGGGGTGGCGAGGATGCCCTGCCGTTCGGAGACATCGAGGTTGAGGTTGGTGGCGACGAAATCGGACAGGCGGGAATTGTCCTCGAGGTTGAGGGCGGCCACCGCAAGGTCTTCCGAGCGCCCCGAGAGCTTCACCAGGCTCTGAAAAACGTCCAAGATGCTCGACCGCAGGGCCTTGACCCGGACCGTGTCCGGCTCACGCTCCTCCAGGGGGGAGACATTCGCCCGGAGATACTCCCCGTCGGTGAGCACCTCGCCCCGCTTGACCCGCTGCAACCCCTGGACCAACAGCCGCATCGAATCGTCGGGCATGCGCAGCATCTTCAGGATGATGGCCAGGACGCCGACCTTGAAGAGCTCTTCCGTTTTGGAGTCCTTGACGGTGAAGAGGGTGATGAGACGGTCGCCCAGCATCACCCGGTCCACCAACCGCGTGTCCCTGGCGCCCTCCACCCCGATGGGCAGGAGCAAGTAGGGGAAGCAGACCAGGTTCGTCAGGGGGAGAACCGGGAAAACCTTCGCCTCGCCCGGTTCGAGCTGGACGTCCCCCTCGGAGTTTTTAAGCTTGTCTCGCGCCATCGCCTAAGTCCTTTTAAGGATGTAAATCGCTCGTCCCCCGGACCGGCCGAGTGACCGGGTCAATCCTCCACCTCGATGTCTATTTTATAGCTCTCGGTCTGCCGCGGAACCTTGACCGAAAGCATCCCCTTGGTCCACTGGGCGGTTATCCGGGTGGGGTCCGCGTCGAAGGGCATCAAAAGCTCGCGGTGAAACCGGCCGTAGACGAGCTCCATGCGAAGGACCTTCTGCGCGCCCGGCGGGTAGCCGGGGGTCCTCGCGCCCTCTATGACCAGGGCGTCGCCCACCACCCGCACGTTGACCGCCGCGGGGTCCACCCCGGCGAGCTCCACCTGGACCAGGTAGCCGTCGGCCAGCTCGATAACGTCGAGGTAGGGGAAGGGGTGGTTCTCGGACCAGCGCCCCTCGGTGTAGAAAGAAATCCGCGGCGTCATGCTTACCCGCCTTTGCCGGGGCAAGGGGCTTAAGCCCCTTGTCTTAAAAAATTGGTTCACCGCCGGAAAACGGAATAACGCGCAAGCGAGACGAAGTTACGTCTCGGGCGAACCGAGCGAACCGAGCGAAGCGAGCTACGCCCCCGGCGAACCGAGCTATGCCTCTGGCAAAACTTAAGTCACGCCCCGGCACATTATAGCGCATTACGCGGTCGGGCCTCCACCGCCCGGTATGCTATACTCCGGGTATGCGTCTCGCCGGCTTGGAATTGGACCACTTCCGCCTTTACGAACGTCTCCGCTTCCGGACCGAGGCCCGCGAACTTGCCCTGGTCGGTCCCAACGCCTGCGGAAAGACCAGCGTCCTGGAGGCCGTCTACTACCTGGGCACGGCGCGGAGCTTCCGCTTCGCCGACGACCGGGACCTGGTCCGGCACGGGGCCGGGCATTTCTCCATCCGCGCCCGGCTGGAGCGGGAGGGGGAGAAGAACGAGCTGGCCCTTCTCTTCGAGCCCGAGGGGAAGAGTGCGGCCGTTGACGGCGAGCGGTGCAAACGTCTGTCGGAGCTCCTGGGCCGGTTGGTCGTCTGCTGCTTCACCGTGGAGGATCTGGACACCGTCCGGGGCAACGCCGGCCGCCGGCGACGCTTCCTGGACCTCCTCCTGGGCCAGGTCTCCCCGTCGTACACCGCCGCCGCGGGCGAATACATCAAAGCCCTGCGCCAGCGTAACGCCGCGCTGCGGGCCGAGGAGTACGACCCCGCCGAGGTCCGGGCCTGGGAGACGCCCCTGGCCGCATCGGCCGCCCGGATAACCGCCCTCCGACAGAGCGCCGCCGACGAGCTGACCGGCTTCCTCCGACCCGCCTTCGCCGAGCTCACCGAACGGGAGCACGACCTGCGCCTGGGCTATGAATCCGGCCTGACCGAGACCCGCCTGGACGCGGAAAGGCTCGTCGAGCCTTTTTTGGCGATTTTCGAACGGCACCGGGAGAGGGACAGGCGACGCGGCCACACCACGGCGGGTCCCCACCGTGACGACCTCCGGCTGAGCCTGGACGGCGTGGACCTCCGAAGGTTCGCCAGCCGGGGGCAGCTCCGGCTCTCCACTCTGGCCCTGCGCCTGGCCGAGGCGGAGTTCCTCGCCCGTCACACCGCCACCCGCCCGGTCTTCCTCTTGGACGACGCGGCCTCGGAGCTGGACGAGCTGACGAACCGCCGCCTGCTGCCCGTCCTGAGGCGGCGCGTGGGGCAGCTGATCGTGACGGCCCTGCCCCAGGACGTGGAGCACTTAGGGATAGAGGGGGAGGTGTACGAGCTGGAGGGCGGCGAGATTCGTCCCGCCGGCGAGGGGGATTAGGGTGTGATGCTCGTGCCGATCCGGGGGTCGTCCACCGCCGCGGCCAGATGCGCCGGGTCGGTGATGACGGCCCTCTTCCCGCCGTTTTTCAAGAACTCGAGGGCCGCCTCCACCTTGGGACCCATGCTGCCGGGGGGGAAGTGGCCCTCGCTCAAATACCCGGCCATCTCCGCCGCGGCAACCTGACCGATATCGCGCTGCTCCGTCCGCCCGTAGTGGAGGACCGCGTGACTGACGTCGGTGGAGAGGGCCATCATTTCGGCGTCCAGGAGGCGGGCCGCCAGGGCGCTGGCCAAGTCTTTGTCAATGACCGCCTCGATCCCGTGGTAGGTTCCGTCGGCCCGGCGGATGACCGGTATCCCTCCGCCGCCGACCCCGATTACCATATAGCCGCGCTCCAGTAGGTCGCCGATGGCGTCGATTTCCACGATGTCCACCGGGCGCGGGCTCGGCACCCGCCGCCGCCAGCCCCGACCCGAATCTTCGGCCACGAACCAGTCCCTCTCGCGGGCGTACTTCTGCGCATCCTCCTGGGAAAAGAACGGCCCCACCGGCTTGGTGGGGTTTCCGAAGGCCGGGTCATCGAGATCCACCACCACCATCGTGGCCAAGGTTATCACCCGACCGGCGATTTCGCGGCGGCGGAGCTCGTTGGTCACCGAGCTCTGCAGGAGGTAGCCGATGCCGCCCTGGGTGTTGGCCCCCCAATAGTCCAGGCACAACTCGGGCAGGATGTCCTTCGAGTTCTCGGCCATCAGTAAAAGGTTGCCGACCTGGGGCCCGTTCCCATGGGTGACGAGTATCCGGTGGCCGGCGCGGACCAGGTCGGAGATGGCCACCGCGGTGGACAGAACGTTCTTCCACTGCTCGGCCATCGTGCCGCGCTGCCCCGCGCGGATGAGGGAGTTCCCCCCCACGGCTACGACGATGCGCATCGGCGAGTCGCCTCCTGGATCAGCAAAAATCACCGGCCGGAGCCGGTTTCTTTACCGGGCGGATTATACTAAAATGCCCTTGCTTGTGCAAAACCGCACGGCCCGGAGCTCACCCGACGAACCACCGTGACTCAACCCGAACAGCCCCCCCGGTTCTGGCTGGACTTCCTCGCCTGGCAGGCGGACCAAACCATAAGGACGAGGCGGTATTTGGCCCGCCGCGCCGCGCTGCGCGAGGGGCTGGTCATCGAAGTCGCATGCGGCACCGGACTGGTTCTTTCGGAGCTCAAGTCCACCAGACCGGGCCTGAAAACCGTCGGGCTGGACGTTGACCCGCTGATTCTGCGCGAGGCCGACCCGGAAATTTTCCGGGTGGCCGGACGGGCGGAGGCGCTGCCATTCCCCGACGGGTGCGCCACGGCGGTCATCTTCCACCTCGGCCTCATGTGGGTCACCCCCCCCGAGGCGCTCGCCGAGACCAGGCGGGTCTTGAAAAAGGGGGGGCATCTGATTCTAGCCGCCGAGCCGGATTACGCCGGGATGCTCACCCACCCCGAGCCCGGCGGTCGGACACCCATGGCCGAGAAGCTGGCCCGGAGCATCCAGCACGCCGGCGGCGACCCTTACATCGGGAGGCGGCTACCCGTCCTGGCGGACTCCGCGGGGCTGAGAGTTCTCGAGTACGGCCTCGCCTCCCGGCCCTGGCGGTATGATCCGGAAGACCTGGAGGAGCTGGACCGCGTGTTCAGGTTCCGCCTGGAGCTTCACCCCCGTTCGGGCGGCATTTGGTGGAAAAACGCCCGCCTGGCGGCCAGGCACGGCTCCTACCTCGAGTTTCTCCCCGTCTTCTTCCTCTTGGCGGTCAAGCAATGACTTCGGACCCCCGGACGAGGTTAAAAAAGCGGGCCGGAACCCGTCTTTTTTTACAAAGGAACAAGGGGTTTTGCCAGAGGCATAGCTCGCTTCGCTCGGTTAAACCCCTTGTCGGTCAGACCTCCGGGCGCACCCTCTTCGTCAGGTAGATCACCCCGGGGTATGGCTCGTAGCCGCACGCGGCGAAGGCATCCCGGGACCCCTCGTTCCGGCCCTCGACGAGGCAGGCGTAAATTTCGAGCCCCCGCGAGGCGAGCCATTCCTCGGCCGCCCCGATGAGCCTGCGCGCCAGCCCCTTGCGCCTTTCGGCCGGGGCCACGGCCAGCCGGTTTATCCATCCCTTCCGCCCGTCGTGGCTGGCCAGAACGCTCCCCAGGAGTTCCCCGTCCCGGAACAGACCGAAAAAGGCGACCATGCCCTGTGTGAGCTGCCGCTCGAAGGCGGAACGCGAGTCACGTCCGCGGGGCTTGTGCTCGAGTCCGGCCGCGGTCCACAGGGAGACGAGGCGGTAGTAATCGGCCGTCTCGAGCCTCCTCTCCGTCATCCGATCCGACGGGGCAGCCATCGAAAACCGACCTCGTGTTTACGGGTTACGGGTTACGGCTTCGCCGCCTGAGGATTTCAAGAAAACGTAGCGCTTGTCCGAGTCCACGGCGAGGCAGCCGGAGTCCTTGAGCTCCTTTACGTACCGACAAACGGTCTCCCGGCTGCACCCGGCCATGTCCGCCAGCTCCTGGTGGGTGAGGGCCACGGCGAGGCGAACGCCGCGGTGGTCCTGAACCCCGTGGACGTCGCGCAGCTTGATGAACATGGACTCGATTTTCTCCCGGCTGGATTTGAACGTGAGGTCTTCGATCTGAGAATCGGCCGCCCGCAGGCGTCGGGAGAGAACGCGGATAATCTTGACCGCTATCGGCGGTATCTCTTCCAGAATCCGAAGAAAGTCGTTCTTGTGCAGGGTGAGGATGGAGACTTCGCCCATCGTCTCCACGGTGGCGCTGCGCGGCATTTCGTCCAGGACACTGAGCTCACCGAAGAATGACCCGTCGGAGAGGATGTCGAGGATTTTCTCCCTCCCCTCCAGGCTCTGGCGGGTGACCTTGACTTGCCCCTTCTCGATGAGGTAGATGACGTCGCCCCGGTCGCCCTCCTTGATAACGGCGTAACCCTTTTTGTACCGGCGACGCTTGAGGAGCGGGTAAATCCGCTCCAACTCAGACTCCGACAGCTCGCTGAACAGGGGAATCCGCTTCAGATTGAACGAGGACGTCATCTTCGACCTTCCGTTGCTGCCACTGAATATATTCTACCCGGAGTAGGCCGTTTTTCCCAGGTGGACCCGTATTTTCCCATCGGGCGGCTCCGGTCATTAAAAAAAACCGGCGCCCGAAGGCACCGGTCGTTTGGCGGCGGCCCGCAGAGGGGCCGCCCTACAGGCCTACTCTAAATGGTCGAACTGGGCCAAGTTGGTGTCGTCGTCGTTGCCGGGGTCGAAGAGACGCTTGAGCTCGAGCGACCAAACGCCGGTGGTCTCGTCCAGGTTCCCCTTGGCCTGCACGTCGCCGGTGGAGCCCAGGGTGCTGGAGAGGGAGGCGAAGCCCGGAATCTCGTCACCCTGATGCCAGAACGTATCGGCAAACCACGGACCGAACTTATCGGGGGCTCCCATCGCACCCCAGCTGATGTAGTCCATGAAAATCCACTCGGGATTCTCCGGGTAGTACAGGTACTTCGGCTGCTCCTGGTGCTTGAACAGCGAGAGCGGCTCGCCGCGCTTGGCGTCGCTCGCAGGCGGCGTGCGACACATCTCCGCGCATTTCGGCTCGAGCATCCCCGAGACAGCGAGATCAGCGACGGTCGCAGTTC
>JAPLSK010000159.1 GCA_026398675.1 bacterium
AGGCCTCTTCGACGCGCGCCATGTCGTTGCGCCACTTTTTGACGTCCACGGGCGCAAGCACCACGGTCTTCGTATCCCCCTCCGGCGGGGGGCCCGTCGGGAGGCGATTCTCCCACTCCCGCGTCACCTCGTCCAGAAGCTCGAACGCCCCGCGGATGTCCTCGGCGGCGGCGATTTTCTCCTCGGCGTGGCGCCGGGCGGTTTCGGGCGCCTCTACACCCGTGAGCTCCTCCGTCGCATTCTCCGCCCTGCGCAACAGCTCCCGTGTCTCACCCGAGTCGAAGGGCAGGCGGTACCCGTAGCCCTCGCCGATGTGGATCTGTCTGCCGTAATAGGTGTCCAGACAGGCCTGCAACTTTGCATCGGCGGGCGTGGCCTCGTTCTTGTAGCGCGTAAGCTCGTCGTAATCGCTCCTGGCGCAGCCGCCAAGGATAACCGCCGCCACGAGCGTCACCACGATGGTCCGCGGCATGCCTCTAGCGCTCCCCCATGAGGATGAACTGGGAGAGGAGCACCCGGCGGCCCCGGGTGAACTCGCCCTCGACTTCGTTCACGGCCGCGGTGAAGTTCTTGCAGGAGAGGGCGATCCATTCGGAGTGGTAGCCGGGCAGCGCCTTCTCGTCCTCCAGGGAGAAGGTGTACACCTTCAGGAAGTCGTCGATGAACGACTGGAGGTCCGCCTGGAGGGTGGCGAGCACTTCTATTTTCCGATTCTGGAACTCCGCGATGGCCTCTTCCTTGTAGTGGGCGCTGGCGAAGAACTCGCCGAACTCGTAGGCCTTCTCCTGGTAGGTAAGGGCATCGTTTACGAGCCCCGGGACCTCGCGGCCGATGATTTCGGGGGCCAATTGGGCAATGTCGTCGGTCCAGCGGCGGATCTGCTCGGTCAGGAGCAGCACGTCCGCATCCGGACCGTCCATCTCCTCGTGGTAGCGCTGCACTTCTTCGAGCTTGGCTTCCCTCTCGCCGCAAGCCGTGACCAAGAGAACGAAGAGGAGGAACACCGCCGGGCGGAGTTTGACCATTGAATCTCCGGTGGACAATCTTCGCATCTATCTTACCAGAGGACCCGACACTCGGCAAGACGGGCCCCGCGACCGCGTTGTTCAATGCGTCCGCGCCGTGGTATACTTGATTTGAGGAAGTAGCGACGGCGCGTGGGTTGGCGGGCGGAGCACGGGACCATGCCCCTGATCCGTTTGCGCACTTCGGTCGGGATCCGGTGCCCCCTATGTCCCTTCGTCTGGCCTTCGACGCGACCGAGGCGTTCCGTCCGCGGCCCCAGGGGATGGGGCGGTACTGCGACGAGCTGCTCCGCGCCTTGGCGAAAAACCCCCGTGTCGAGCTGACCCTTTACTGCCGGAGGGTTTACCGACCGGTGGCTTCCAGGCTCGCCGTCTGGGGTTCCCCGCCGTGCGGGACGTTTTTCCAGCGCCGGCGGTTCGGGGTGGAGGCCGACCTTTGGCATGGTCCGGCCAACCGGCTGCTGTACCGCGGCCCGTTACCCTCCGTCCTGACGCTGCACGACGTGGCCCCCCAGCTGGGTTACGCCAGGGACAGGCACCGCCAGCTCGCCCGCGAAACTGCTCGGGCCGCCGCCGTCATCACGCCCAGCCTTCATTCCGCCCGTGGGATTTCCGCGCAGTTCGGTCTCCCCGACGGGATGATTCGGGTGATTCCCTGGGCGCCGCCCTCGGGCTTCGAACCGCGAACGTCCGAAGAAGTGGGGCAGGTGTGCGGGCGCTACGGGCTGCGACCGGGAAAATACATCCTCCACCTCGGCTCCCGGGTTCCCCGAAAAAACCCGCAAGCCATCTTCGGGGCGCCCCGGGGGCTGTTGGAGGAGTTCGACCTGGATCTCGCGGTGAGCGGAGAACCCCTGACCGGTGAATGTGAGCTGACCGCCCCATTGGGCGGACGGGTTCGCCATCTGGGGTACCCGGAAAATCTCCCCGCCCTGTATACGGGGGCCGCGGCGCTCATTTTCCCATCCTTCGAGGAGGGCTACGGCTTCCCGGCGGTCGAGGCGCTGGCATGCGGCTGCCCCGCCGTGCTGGCCCGTGCGGGAGCCCTGCCCGAGGTCGCCGGCGAAGCCGCCAGTTACTGTGATCCGGCGTCCGTTGAGGACGTGCGGCGCGCCCTGCGCCGGGTGCTCGAGGATGTAGCTTTCGCCGAAAATCTCCGCCGCCTCGGCCTGGAGAAGGCCCGTCGCAGCTGGGCCGACGTGGCAGAGGACCACCTGAAACTATACGACGAAATCGCAAACCTTACACGTTGAGGAGTGAACCGTTACGATGCCGCCATCGCGGCCGCCGACATTCTCTCCGACGCCAAGGAGGCTTACGATTCTCTGGTGGTCGAGTACGAGGGCGGTTCCATGGATCGGATAACCCGTCAGGAGCGCGTCAAGGAGATTCTGGACACGTACACGGACGCCGTTACGGACCTGCAATTGGCCGAGGGGCTTTTGCCGAAACTCCTGGCGTCGGTCAACGAGAAGCCTTGACGCGCGGATACTTTTAGTACGAAAATAGGTTATGGGGATTTTGGCGAATCACAGACATATACACGAAGGAGGAGAGATGCGGAAGGCTGTGTTGGCGCTTCTAGTCTTGGCCGCCCTGAGCTTTGCCACCCAGCGCATGGTGGTGCTCGAGGGTTTCACCAACTACACCTGACCGAGTTGCCCCTCGGCAGACGCGGCGTGGGAGGCCATTGACGCGCAATACCATGACGACATGATCCTCTGTGAGTGGCACATGAACTGGCCCGGGGCCAGCGATCCTTACTATCTCTACAACCCGACCGACCAGAACAACCGGCGGGCCTTCTACGGGGTCAACTCCGTCCCCGACACCTACGTGGACGGAACCAAGGTCAGCTGGGGCAGCGCCGGGGGATCCGTCGCCAACCGAATCAACGTCCCCAGCCCCATGGATATCGTCCTCGACGGGAACATCACCGGCAACGAAGGCTACTTCAGCGCCCGGTTCGAGTGGACCGACAGCGTTCCCGACGGTTACTACCGCGCCTTCTTCATCATCGTCGAGAATGATCTCTACGCGGGCGGGAGGCACTACAATTACACCATGCGCATCACCGAGCCCGATTACCCCGGCTGGCTCGTCCCGGACAACGAGGGCGTCCACTACTGGACCCAGGACTTCAACGTGGACCCTGCCTGGAAATTGGACGACGTGATAGGTTACGTCATCGTCCAGAATTTCCAGACCAAGCAGGTCATCCAGGCCGCCCGGGTGGATCTCGCTGACTGGCAGACCCCGGTCGTGGAGACTTCCTGGGGCCAGATCAAGGCGAAGGATTACTAGATCGAGCGATCGGCCTGAAGGGGCGGTTTATAGAGCCTGGCCGACGTTGGGCTCGATCATATCCTCACGATGGGACAGAAGGGGCGGGGCGTAGAGCCTGGCCGCCGTTGAGCGCTTTCAAATCCACACGATCGGATTGAAGGGGCGGGGAGGGAGTCGAGGGTGTTGTCCGCCGCACATGGGGACGACACCGAGATTGGACTTACGGGGCGGGGCGATGAGCCTCGCCTTTTAAGTTATACTTGGTCCGATTGACTGCGCCGTGGGGAACGCCGAACCCAGGAGAAGTTTGCGCTACGATGTGATAGTCGTGGGGGCCGGACCGGCTGGTTCCAGCACCGCCTATCACGCGGCTCGGGGCGGTCTGCGGGTGCTCCTTCTGGAAAAGCGCCAGCAGGTCGGTTTCCCGGTGCGCTGCGCCGAGGCGGTGGGAAGCGGCGGGTTCGTGGAGGAGCTGGGCGACGACGAAATCCTCTTCCCCGACGGTCCGGAGGGCGACCTGGCCCCGCCTTACCGCGCCGCCCATCTCCACGGCGGAATCACGGTCTCACCCGGGGGGAACCGGGCCCACGTCAAAAAAGAGGGCGCCGGCTGGGTCCTCGAGCGGAAGCTTTTCGACCTCCACCTCGCCGAGCGGGCCGCCGGAGTCGGGGCCGAACTCCGGGTAAAGACCCAGGCGCTTTCCGCCGAGCGGAGCGGGACCCTGTGGCGGATCGAGGTGCGTCGTCCGGGTGGGATGGAGACGGTGGAGGCCCCGGTGCTCGTCGGCGCCGACGGGATCGAGGGACTGGTCGGACGCTGGACGGGTCTTTCCAGGCACCTGCCCCCGGCCGACGTCCACGCCGGAGCCCAGGTGCTGGCCGCCGGCCTGCCCGCGTGGGTGGAGGACGACACAGTTTACTTTTTCCTCGGTTCCCGGGTCGCCCCCGGTGGATACGCTTGGCTCTTCCCCAAGGGTCGAGGGACGGCGAACGTCGGGCTCGGAATCATGGGTAGCGGACAGTCGGGGACGGCGCAGGCTTACCTGCGCGACTTCCTCTCGGCGAATTTCCCCGAAATGACCCCTTTTCCGGCGCGGGGATCAACTGGGCCGTGGAGGCCGGGCGGTTGGCCGGGGAGACGGCGGTCGAGGTTTTGAGCTCCGGCGGGGAGCCCACGGCTAGAGCCCTCCAGAGCTACGAGAAACGCTGGCGGGAGAGGCACGGACGGGAGCATCGGCAGCTCTACAAAATCAAGACCCTGGTCACGAGCCTCACCGACGACGAGATAGACCAGGCCGTGGCTGCCCTGGCGGCCGGGGCGGCGAAGGGCGAGTTGGGGGAGATTTCCCCATTGAGAATCATCGGCTACGCCCTGAAAAACGCCCCGGGACTGGTTTTGAAACTGAGGCACCTTCTCTAGGCGGTGTTTTTGGTGGTGACGAAATTCAGGGCCATCGTGGAATTGGCGCGGCCGACCAACATGCTCCTGGTTTTCGCCGCCGTCGTGTTCGGCGCCGCCCTGGCCCTGCCTCCCGGCGCATGCCCGACGTCCGGGTGGCTGGAGGCGCTCGGCCCGCTCCTCGCCGCTGCGGCCGCCCTGAGCCTCGTCGCCGCGGGTGGATACGCCCTCAACGACCGGGTGGACCTCGCCATAGACCGGATCAATCGCCCGGCGCGCCCCCTGCCGGCGGGTCACCTCTCGCCGCGCGCCGCCGTCTTGTTCTGCGTCTGCGCCTGGGCCGTCGCGGTCGGGCTGACCATTCTCGGCCCCCCGGCGGGTTACATCGTCGTCCCCTTCTGCATTCTGCTCTCCGCCGTATACGCCCTGCGGCTAAAGCACACCGGGCTCGCGGGGAACCTGGTGGTGGCGCTGATGACCTCCCTGGCCCTGGCCTACGGCGCCACGGCTGCGAATGGGTTGGACCGCGTCATCCCCCTGGCCGCCCTGGCTTTCCTGGTGAATCTCTCCCGGGAAATCTTCAAGGATGTGGAGGACCTGCCCGGGGACGCCGAGGTCGGGGCGCGGACGCTGGCGGTGCGCCTGGGCGAAGGGCCCACGCGGCTGATCGGCTCCTCGGTCGCCTTCGCCGTGACGCCGGCCCTGGCGCTTTTCTACTTCTTCGACCGCCTCTTTTGGGTGGACGCCCTGGCCGTCGCCGTCGGGATGGCGCTGCCCCTCGTCGCAATCGGCGTCTGGGGTCTCCGTCGGACGGGGAAGGTCGGGAGGGTCCAGCGCTGGCTGAAGGCTTCGATGTTCTGCGGCCTCGCGACCCTCGTCCTGGGTCGGACGGTTTACTGGCTCGCGGCGTCCGGCAGTCTTGGCTGACGTGCGTCGTGAACGGGTGGTGGAGCGTTTCCACGTTTATATGGTATGATACTGACGTTATAATTGCTCATTGTCTCCCGACTATTTAAGGAGGGGTGGATGCGCAAGCTATTTCTCGTCTTTTTCGGAATCATCCTCGCCACGGGCTCCCTCGCCGCCGAAAAGACCACCGTGGCCTTCATCGGCCGGTCGGTCAGTTGGCCGGCGCGTCCAAGGTCATCGTGGGCAAGGTGTCCAAGGTGGGCGAAACGTACACCGTCACCGTCCGGGTGGTGGACGTTTTCGTGGGCAAGGTCGAGCTCTCCGAGTCGGCCGAGTCCAACAGCCTGGACGGCCTGTTGTCCGTGGCTCGGGACATGGCCGCCCGCCTGGCGGCGAACATCCCCCTGGTCGGCACCGTGGTCTCGGTTTCCGATAAAACCGTCAAGTTGGACCTGGGCCGCAAGGAGGGCGTGAATGTGGGTGACACGGTCGAGCTCTACCGCCTGGGCGAGGAGTACTACCACCCCGACACCGGCGCCTTCCTGGGCCGCGACATCGAGGAGCTGGGCGAGGCGAAAATTACCAAGGTGCTGGCCGACGAGCTTTCGGAAGCGCTCTTTTCGGGCGACGTTCCGCCGGTGACGGGCGACAAGGTGCGCCTGGGCGGGACGATCGAGGTCGGCGAGCCCGAGGTCGTCACCACCGCTACCACGGTCCACCCGCGGGGCAAGGGCCCCGGATTCGGCGTCACCCTGAGCGCTCCCTTTCTCTTCGCCATCAACAGCCTGTACGGGGATTACGAGGATTACGCCACCCAGGGGCTCCAGTTCGGCGGGAGCCTGATGGTGGACTTTTTCATTGCCCCGATCTTCTCCCTCGGCCCCTACTTCGGTCTTCTGACCTACACCAACACGATTGACAGCTGGGACTTATACGAGGAGGACACCTTCCTCGAGATGCTCTTCGGCCTGGGTCTTAAGGTCCGGTTCGTCGAGACGGGCATGGTGCGTCCCTGGTTGTTCGCCGGCGTCGGATACGCCCTGGTGTCCTGCGACTTGTACGTCAATGAATACGATTACGGGGAGGGATCGGGCTCGTACACCGGCGGCAGCTTCGGAGTGGACGGCGGCCTGGGCGTGGATTTCTGGCTCTCCAATTCCTTCTCTATCGGCTTGGGCGGCCTCTTCCACTACAACGGGGTCACGGAAGTCGAATTCGATTCGGGTCAAACTGGAACGCTCAACGACTCGCTGTACTCGGTGGGCGGCCTCCTGGACATCGGCATCTACTTCTAAGCCCCGGATAATTAAAAAGGTGGCCCGCGAGGGCCGCTTTTCATTTGGGGAGGTCGGACCGGCGTGAGGTTCGGAGCGGTTTCCCTCTCCCAGTGGGAGAGGGATTAAGGGTGAGGGCTACCTTTGAAAAGCGGCGGGGACTGAAGTCCCCGCCCTACATTAAAAAGATCAACCTTCCAGCAGCACCGCCCGGCAGGGGGCGCCCTCGGCGACATCAATTTTCAGCGGCAGGCAGACCAGGGTGTACCGGCCGGGCGCGGCGCTCGAGAGATCCAACCCCTCCAATGCGGGAATGCCCCTTTCAAAGAGCAGGCGGTGAACCAATGGTTCCACCTCGAAGCCGTCCACGCTGGGCCCGTCCACGCCCAGAAGGCTGATTCCCCGCTCGATGAGAAGCTGGATAGCATCCCCGGCGGGGTAACAATAATCCTCGAAGAATCCGCCCTCCCGGCGGGCGGAGTTGGCGGTCTTCAAGAGGACCCGGTCGCCGGACTTCAACGCATCGAGCGGCAGGGTTCGGCCGATTACCCTCGCGTCGCCGCAGTCCACCACCAGCGCCGGTCCGACGAAGGGGCCGAGCGATAGCTGACCGAGGCGTTTCCCGTCGGGAAAAAGGTGGGCCGGGGCGTCCACGTGGGTGCCCAGGTGGGAGCACAGGGAGAGCTCGGAGGTCTCCCAGCCGTCGCGGGCGTGGGTCTTGGTGAGCGAGCGCTCCAGGCCCCTCTCGCCGGGCCAGGGAGCCGCGCCATCCAGCGGGCGGGTGATGTCTATGACGCGCATCAGTCAGGCTCGTGGCCGGGGTTGATCCGAAGCTCGTCGAGGTCCACCGTGGTGCAGGGGCCACCCGGAGAAGGAGTCATCTACGGTAGCCCGCGGGCCGACCTAAAGGTCGGCCCCTACGAGGTCGGCGCGCGGCCGGCAAGAACATCGATAAGCCAGACGGTCGGCCCCAACCGGCAGAGGGGAACGTACCGTGATTAGACCTCGACCCGCCCGCACGGCGCATATAATCGTCCGCAAAGGGGGAGTCTGAGCGGCGGCTACCAGAGCTCGGGGTCGTACACCACGACGGCCGCAGGGGAGGAGAACCCCTCCGCGGTCGCGACGGTGTCGCCGTCCCGGATGAGCTTCACCTTGTTCCCGGTTTCCTCCACCACCCAGACCCCTCCGCCCGGCTCGGCGCAGACGTCCACCGGCCCGTTCAGACCCCCCCAGTCCTCTAGCACCGCACCGTCTTCGGAGTCGAGGAGCAGAGCCGACCCGTCTCCCCGCACGGCGACCCAGCAATCACCGTTAGAGTCCAGGGACAGACCCTGGGGGTCCAGGAGGTAGGTGGCGGTGAAGGACACGCCGCCGTCGGAGTCCAGGCAGAGGACGCGGCCGCCATCGCTGTCGCCGACCCAGACGCGGTCCCCGTCCGGGTCCACCGCCAGGCCGCGAATGACGCCCAGCCCGGTGAAGGTGACTCGGGCGTCGGCTTCGCTCCCGTCGCCGGTGAGGCCGCCGTCGAAGGCGTAGAGGTTGCCGCTCTCATCGGCGCACCAGCAGTATCCGTTCGCCTCGTCCCAGGCCACGCAGCGGGTGGGGCCGTCCACCGTCACGCGGCCCAGCTCGTGGGCTTCCGAGTCCAGGCGCACGAAGGCGTGGTTGACCCGGTCGGCCACCCAGCACTCCCCGTCCGCCGTTACCGACACGGCGATGGGGTCGTTCAGGAGACCCTCCTCGGTGGCGGCGGCGAATCCCAGGTCCAGGTCGAGCCTGACCACCCGGTCCCCCGAGTAGTCGGCCACCCACAGGGCGTTCACCCCGGGATAGAGGGATATATCGGTGGGCCGGGTGACGAACTCGTTGAAGCCCGTGGTGTTCCCCTCGGAGTCCAGCCTGACGATGCGGTCGTTCATCTTGTCGGCGACGTACTCCGTGGTTTCCGTCGGGGTTTGTCCGTCGTCGGCGGGCGTGGTGCAACCGAGGGCGAGGGTAATCGCCGCAATCGCCGTCAAGTTGGCGAGAAGCGTTGAGCGTTTCATGTTACGACCTCGGGCTAGATCAAAAGCCCCAGCGTGAAGAGGTGTGTGGCGTCCAGGTCGCCGTAGTCGGCGTAGGCGTAGTCCAGGTTCAGGAGCACCGTGTCCCACAGGGCGAACTGGAAACCGACGCCGAAGGAGAAGGTGGCCGTGTCGTGCCCCAGCCGGTAACCGCCCCGGAAGCTCACCAGGTCGAACATGGTGTACTCGAGGCCGAAGGCCCCGTAGGGCTCGTCGTAGACGGGATAGACCCCGTCGGCGAAGAGGGTTATCCGGTGCCGGGGCAGGTCGAGAACGTCCCCGGCGGCGCCCAGGCGCAGAGTGACGGGGAGTGGGCTCTCCAAAGTCACGTACTTGACGTCGGGTCCGAGGTTGGTGGCGGTGAAGCCGAGACGGAGGGCGTTCAGGGGCTGGTACGAGAGCCCCAGGTCGAAGGCGACGGTCGAGGTGTTGACGTCGTCAATGCGCGAGTAGATGTAGTTCACCGTCGCCCCGGCGCCGAATCCCTGGAAGAGCTCGACCCCGTAAGATACTCCGGCCGCCATATCCGCCGCGGGGAATTCGCCCGTGGGCACGCCGAATTCATCGTAGCCCTGCAGGGTGCCGTAGGAGAGGTAGCGGGCCGCGACGGCGAGGCTCCCGGCCTTGCCCCCGGGCAGCGGGAAGGCGTAAGCGCCGAACTCGAAGGTGAGGTCGGCCAGGTACTCGTCGTGGGTGAAGGTGACGGCGTTGCGGCGGTTCTTCGATAGAAGCGCCGGGTTGAGGACCGCGGCCTCGGCGTCCCTTGCGTCGGCGACGAAGGCCTCCCCCAGCGCCAGTGATCGCGCCCCGACCCCGAGCCGCAGGAAGGGAAAGCAGGCGGTTCCGGCGTCCTCCTCGGCGGCCATCGCGGCCACAGCCGTCAGCAGCACCGCAAAAATCAACCAGCGGGTTTTCATCGTTACCTCCCGGGCTTCCACATCCCCCATTATAGGAGATAATCGGTCCCGAGACCAGGGTTAAAAGGCTCGCCTTAAAAGGCTCGCCTTAGCCGCCGACGAGCTCCCAGAAGCGGTCGCCGTAGATGATCCAGGCGGCGCCGAGGCGGATGACGACCGGCAGCAAGGCCAGGGAGAGCGATTGCGCGACGCCGAAGTGCAGCCCGCGGTGGGCCCCCAGGGTCAGGTAGACCAGTATCAGGGCCAGGACCAACAGCGGCCCGAAGACGGGGATGAAAAGGACGAGATAGGCCGTGGCGCCGTAGGACGCGACGCGAAGCACGTCCCTGAAGGCGAGCCTGCTCTGGTACAGCCGCCCCAGGCCGAAGAGGGCTACGGCGTCGAGGAGGAGGAGCCCGGCCAGCCCCGGCGCGTTAAGCGCGACGTACCAGGGGAAAGGCGCGCCTTCGGGCCCGCCGGCGAAGAGCCAGGTCACCCCGGTGGTTAAGAGCGTCGAAAAAAGAAGGGCGATTCCGGCGTAAAGGTAGGCGTACCAAGCGCCCCGCCCGTGGGGCATTTTTCCGAAGAACTTTTCCGGTCCGCGGATGACGCCCCAGATCGTTTTAAAAAAACCGTTCGCGTTCCTCCCGCGTTCCCAGAGGGCCGCCGGGTTGTCGCTTCCCACACCCGCGCAGACCGCGCATATCCTGTCCTCGCCCGCCGCGGCGCACTCGGCGCACAGAAAATCCCCGCAGTGCCGGCATCCGGCGACGGCGGGGCGATCGGGGTGGTTCACGCAGTGCCCGGGCAGCGACCGGGTGCCGCTCAACGGGCCTTGGTCGGGACGCCGGCCTTGGCGGATGGCTTGGCCGGCTTTGCCTTCGATTTCGAGTACGCCGCGATGAACTCTTCGACCATGTTCCGGGCGATGTCGTCGGAGTGCTGCACGGGGGGGGATTTCATGAAGTAGGCCGACGGGCCCTCGAGAATGCCGCTCACGCCCGAATCCAGGGCCAGCTTGACGCAGCGGATGGCGTCAATGACCACGCCGGCCGAATTGGGCGAATCCCAGACCTCCAGCTTGAGCTCCAGGTTGAGGGGCACCGAGCCGAAGGCCTCGCCCTCGAGGCGGATATGGGCCCACTTCCGGTCCTTGAGCCAGGGGACGTAATCCGAGGGGCCGATGTGGATGTTGTCGTCGCCGAGGTGCTGGGAGATGTTGCTCGTGACCGACTGGGTCTTGGAGATGCGCTTGCTCTCGAGGCGCTCCCGCTCGAGCATGTTGAGGAAATCGGCGTTGCCCCCGACGTTGAGTTGGCTGGTGCGCTTCAAGGACACCCCGCGGTCCTCGAAGAGCTTGGCCAGGATGCGGTGGATGATGGTGGCCCCGACCTGGCTCTTCACGTCGTCGCCGATGAGGGGGAGGCCCTTGGCCGCGAAGCGGGCGTTCCACTCGCCGGTGGAGGCGATGAAGACCGGCACGCAGTTGACGACGGCCACGCCGGCCTTGAGGGCTTCGTTCAAGTAGAAGCGGGTGGCCTTCTCGCTGCCCACGGGGAGGTAGTTTATCAGTATTTCGGCGCCCGATTCCCGCAGGGTTTCGGCTACGTCAACCGGCTCGCCCTCGGCCAGGGGGATGATGTCGCGGAGGTATTTGCCGATGCCGTCGAGGAGGGGGCCATGCTGGACTCGGGTTCCCAGGAGGGGCGGTTCGGCGAAGCGGAAGGTGTTGTTGGGCGGGGCGAAGATGGCCTCGGAGAGGTCGCGGCCGACCTTGTCGGCGTTCACGTCGAAGGCGGCGACGAAGCGGATGTCCCGGACGTGGTATCCGCCCAGGCTGACGTGCATCAGACCGGGCACCTGCGCGTCTTCCGACGCGTCCCGGTAAAACCAGACGCCCTGGATGAGGGAGCTGGCGCAGTTGCCGACCCCGACAACGGCAACTTTAACCTCGCCGGCCATCAGGGCGCACCCCCTTGTGTTGCGTTCATTGGGTCAAGGGGCTTAAGCCCCTTGCTTAAACCGCGATCACTCCCCGCCCTTCCCGTCGGTCTCCGACAGCCTCGCCATGGTGTAAGCCAGACGACGGAGGGCGGTACACAATGTCCCCACGGCGAGGATAATAACACAAATCTTGAGCGCAGTATAACCCGCGAAGGCGCCGGCGAGGAGGAGCACCATCCGCTCCGGCCGCTCCCAGAAGCCGACCTTGCATTCCCCGGCGAGGCTCTCGGCGCGGGCCTTGGCGTAACTGACGGTGAGCGAACCGACCAGGGCCACCAGGGTGAACGCCAGATAGAGTAAATCCCCCCGCTGGGCCGTGAGGTACGCGACACCCGCCAGGACCGCCCCATCCGCCCAGCGGTCGGTGAAGCTGTCTATGTAGGCCCCGCGCTTGGATTCCAGCCCGCGGAGCCGGGCCACCTGCCCGTCGGTCATGTCGAAAAAGCCGGCGAGCAGCAGGAGCCAGGCGGCGCCCAAGAGGTCGCCCAGGGCGAAGAGGAATCCGGCGCCCAGGCTCGCCAGAAGACCGCAGAGGGTCAGGGCCAGCGGCGAGACCTTCAGCCCGGCCAGAAGCCGCGCCGGCCACCCGAAGAGGAACCGAAAGGCCCCTCGCAGCCACTCCCGCCAGAATACCATTCCGCCTAGAAGAGTAAGGCGATCAGATCGGCGGTGCGACAGGAGTAGCCCCACTCGTTATCGTACCAGCTCATGACCTTGGCAAAGGTGCCGTAGCTCTTGGTGTACTCGGCGTCGAAGATGGAGCTTGCGGGGTTGCCGATGAAGTCGCTGGAGACGAGGGGCTCCTCGCAGTAAACGAGGATGCCCTTGAGGGGGCCCTCCGCGGCCGCCCTGACCGCGCCGTTTATATCCTCGGCCGTGGCCTCGCGCTTCAAGCAAACGACGAGGTCCACCAAAGACACGTCGGGGGTGGGAACCCGGACGGAGATGCCGTCGAGTTTCCCGGCCAAATCGGGCAGAACCAGCCCCACCGCCTTGGCGGCTCCGGTGGTGGTGGGAATCATGTTCATCGCCGCCGCCCGCGCCCGCCGCAGGTCCTTGTGCGGCAGATCGAGGATGCGCTGGTCATTGGTGTAGGAGTGGATGGTGGTCATCAGGCCGTGCTCGATCCCGAAGGACTCGTGGAGCACCTTGGCCAAGGGGGCCAGGCAGTTGGTGGTGCAGCTCGCGTTGGAGATGATGTGGTGTTTTTTGGGGTCGTAGGTGTCGAAGTTGACGCCGAGGACGACGGTGATGTCCGGGTCCTTGCCGGGAGCGCTGATGACGACCTTCTTGGCGCCGGCCTGGAGGTGCTTCCCGGCCCCGGCCCGGTCGCGGAAGAGGCCGGTCGCCTCCAGCACCACGTCCACGCCCAGCTCGCCCCAGGGCAGGCGCGCCGGATCCCGCTCCGAGAACACCCGTATCCGGTCGCCGTCCACCACCAGATGGTCACCGTCTATCGAAACGTCGGCGGAGTAGGTGCCGTGGATCGAATCGTGTTTCAGCAGGTGTGCCAGTGTACCAGCGTCGGTGATGTCGTTTATCGCGATTATCTCGTAGTCGTACCGGCCCCGGGCGTAGCGCATGAGCGTGCGTCCGATACGCCCGAATCCGTTGATGGCGACTTTCATTCATTCCCCCTTCAGCGTTGAGCCTCGGTTGTCCGTCCGAGAAGACTTTCGGCGCCCGTTAAAAGTTCCGTGGAGCGCAGCCGGAGGTCGAAGTGGTATTCGACGAGCGAAAGACAGATCTTGAGCGCGCCCGAGAGAACGTCGGCGTCGTGACGGCCCTTGAGAACCGCCCGGCGCTCAAGCCCTTCGAGGAGCCGGATGCCGCCCGCGTTGAGCGGCAGGTACCCCTCGCGCCGGTGCCCGCGGCACAAAACGCGGCCGCCCGCCACGTCCACCGCCGCCCCGCCGGTCAGGGTGTCGTCGCAGGCGGCGCAGCGGGAGAAATCAGGCCAGAGCCCCTGGGCTCTTAAAAGGCCCTTGAAGAAGAAGAGCGTCACCGGGCGGGGATCTATGCCGCCTTCGAGCAATTCGAGCGCGGTCCGCAGGAGATGGTAGCAATCCTCGCCCGCGGCCAGGGCCACTTCGGCCAGGGTGCCGGCGTAGAGGAAGAGCCGCCAGTCGCTCCCGATGCGGGGGGCGCCCGAAAGGACGTGCGCCTCGGAGAGGAAGTCGAGCTCGCGCCCCTCCTTCCGGTACACCAGCGCCTCGATGACCCGGTAGGCCACCGTGCCGCCGGCCAGACGGCTCTTGGGTCGGCGGGCCCCCTTGGCCACGGCGCGGATGACTCCCAGCTTCGGCGTGAGGAGGGTGACTATTTTTTCCGTGTCGCCCAGGGGGCGGGCCGCCAAGACGAGGGCCTCGGTCTTAAAGAGCGGCATGCCGAACCTGGTCGTTCCCGGCTTTGGGGGTGGAAAAAGAGAGGGCCCAACCGGTCGTTCGTCCCAGGAGCCGCGAGACAACAAACGGTTCGTTATCGCTCAATCCGGTGGTAGGTGGTGCCGGGAAGGAGACTTGAACTCCTACAGGGTTTCCCCCACATGGCCCTCAACCATGCGCGTCTGCCAGTTCCGCCACCCCGGCACCGGTGGTGAGCCACGGCTGCGCTGTCGCAGACGCGGCTGGGTGAGTATAGTCAAGGGGGTTTTTCTAGTCAACCCTCCGGTGGCCCGGGACCGCCCTTGCAGCCCTGCTGAAAAAGGGTTACCATGATGGGGCCTAATAACCCCTTTTCCGAGGAGGAATTTTGGCGGTATTCGTCTGCGGCAAATGCGGTCACGTGACCCAGGACGTGCGCTGCTGTCCGAAAACCTGCCCCAAGTGCGGCGCTTCGCGCGAGGCGCTGAAGAAGAAGTAGCGGGCGCTCCGGGCGGCGTACAAGGAGGTGCCTGGATGCACGGCGTATGCCATTTTGCCGGGGCATAGCTCGCTTCGCTCGGTTCGATATCCCGGCGAAGAACCCCGAAAAGCTCTTCCCCTTCTACCGGGACGTCTTCGCGTGGAAGACGGAGGTCAGCCGGGGTTACCACATGTTTCGTCCCCCGAACAGCATCACCGGCGGCCTGGACACGAAGGTCAAGGCGCCGGTCGTCTACATCGAGGTGGCGGACATCACCGCCAAGCTGGACGAGGTGGAGCGGGCCGGGGGTAAAACCGTCACCCCCAAGACCCACATCGGCGAGGGTCTCGGCTACTACGCCTACTTCGCCGATACCGAGGGAAACGTCATCGGCCTGTGGAGCCAACATTAGGGGGAGGGTGGTGCTCGAGTCCGGAGGGTATTGCGGGATAGACTGCGACGCCTGCCCCGCCCTTTTGGCCACCCGGAAGGGCGACAAAGCGGCCCTGGCGGCGGTCGCGGCCGAATGGTCGAAGCTGTACGGGGCGCAGATTCCGCCCGAAAGCATCCCCTGCGCCGGCTGCTTCGCCCGGGCTCCAGAGCCCACGGGCTGCCACGCCCATGAGTGCCTCATCCGGACTTGCGCGATGGGGAGGGGCGTGGACACCTGCGCCGAATGCCCCGACTACGCCTGCGACCGGCTAGCCGAGTTCTTCGCGGTTGCCCCCGAGGCCCAGGCCAACCTGGAGGCCCGCCGGAAGGGTTAGCGGCGGCGCGAACCGGCCGGAGGCGGCGTCGTAATGGACTCTGTGCGGTATCCGCGGCCGTTGGTAGGATTGCGCCCGCGGGGATAACCGCCGGACGAGGGAAGGTGGACCATGCTCGAGCGCGGCGGGTTCTGCGGTCTGGACTGCGACGCCTGCCCGTCCCTCGCCGTCGGCGGGGACGTCGGTGCGGTCGATCCGGGGACCATCCCCTGCGGCGGTTGCTTCGCCGGACCGTCGGACGCGCCGGGCTGCTCCTTCGAGGACTGCCGGATCCGGTCCTGCGCGTTGGAAAGGGGCGTACCGACTTGCGCCCTCTGCGATAGGTACGTCTGCGGGCCGCTCGAAGAGTTCTTCCGCTCCTTCCCCGGCGGCGACGAGGCGCGGAAAAATCTGGATTTCCGCCGGAAGGCTTGACGCTCCCAGTTCTTAAAAAAACAAACCGACCCCGCGGGGTCGGTTTTTTAAATCCTCGGCTGAAATCAATCCTTCAGGTACGCCGCCGAAAGTTCGAGGAGCTCGAGCCACTGGCCGAAGAGCTCGTCGGGGTCAAGCTCGTTCCCGCCGTAGAGGTGGGCCAGGGCCAGCCCCGAGGTGATGGCCAACGTCAGATCGGAAAGCGCCTTGGCCCGCCGGAGGGGTATGCCGGGGAAGGTCCGCTGGAGGGCGTTCACCAGGAGCGCGCGGAGTTGGTGGTGCCCCCGGACCAGGGCGTCCTTGGCCGTCGCGCCGAAGCGGGAATCCAGGAGGAACTCGACGGTGCGCGCCCGGCTCCTGGCGTAACCGGCGAAATCGCTGAAAATGGTGTACCCGAAGGCGACCATGCCGCCCACGCCCTCGGCCGCGGTTTCGAGGGCCCGCTCGAAGCGATCGGCCAGATCGGTCGCCTCGAGCTGCCAAAGTGCCTGGAGCAGGCCGTCCTTGCCCCGGAAGTGGTCGTACATCGAAGCGGGCGCCAGGCCGCCGGCCCGGGCGATGTCGCGCATCCGGAGCTCACCCACCGACCGGTGCTCCAGGAGTCCCCGGGCGGCGCCCAGAATCCGTAGCTGGGTCTCGGTGAAGGCATCTGCGGTCATGTACCACCTGCCTTTGGGATGCCGGATTCAGGTCGGAAAACGAGTCCGATCAATCGTAAATATCCGCACCCGTGCCCTGGGTTTCGGGAAGCATGTAGCTGCGCATGATGTCGGCGATGGGAATGCGGGGGATGGTGAACTCGGAGAGGTTAATGAAACTGGTGAAAATGGATAAGAGCGAAAAGCCGGTGTCCACGACGCGGATTTTCATCGTCATGCGCTGGTTCTTCAGGTCCATCGTGACCAGGTCCGGCTGCTTCTGAAACCCGCCCAACAGGCCGCGGACCTGGGTGATCGAGGGGTTGGTGCCCTCGGGATCCAGGAAGAGGAGCATCTTGTCCAGCACCTGGAGGCTGAAGACCGGAACCTCACCGGTCAAGAGCAGATTGAGCCTGCCCACCAGGCTGCCGCCCAGAGCCTTTGCCGCCAGGCGCCAGACGCGCAACCCGCCGCCGGTGATGCCCCAGGTGAGCTCGAGGTCGTTCAACTTTATCTCGGGCATCCCCCCCCCGGCGATGCGGACCTCGCCGATGGTCAGATCGGGGGGCGGAGTGAAGGGGGCCAGAAGCTCGTACCGGCGCTCGCCGAAGGGCGATGAATGTTCCTCGGCGGTTCCGGGCAGGGGTAGGGGCGCGCTGAGAACGATTTTGTTGTCTATGGGCAACTCCCCCTCGATGCCGGTGACGGAGAGGACGCCCCCCTGCCGGATGTTTATCTGGTGGAACCGGAGCCGTCCGGTGACCTGCATCGGCTTCGGGCCCCGCACCGGGCCGCGCAGGGCGAGCTCCAACCCGACCTGGCCCTCCACGTCCGCCATCCCCGCGCTCAGCTTCAGGGGGTGGCCGATTCTTCCCACCCTCCCCTGCAGGTCGAGGGCCACGATGGGCGTTCCGAGAAGGTCGGAGACCGCCCCGTTGCCGGTGAGGCTTGCGTCCAGCGAATCAACGCCGGCCTCGATTTTCTCAAACTGGATTTCTTCCAGTCCCCTCAGGCGGCCCTTGAACCCCAGTTTCACCCCCTGCACGGGTACGGGCAGGTCGGCCAGGACGACGTTGGCGACGGCGGCGTCCAGCTCCACATCCCCGTCGCCGGAGTCGAAATCGAGGGCGAGGCTGGCGTGGATGCCGTCGGCACTTCCCTGTGGGAGGCCGATCGAGACGTCGGTCAGTTCGAGGGTGAGGTGAGTCCGGAGCGAGCGGGCCAGGGCCAGGGGGTCGGGGTCGTCCAGCGCTCCCGGCGCCACCTCGATCCATCCCCGGATGTCGGCTTTTCCTGCGGGTTTTATCGGCGGCAGCTCGAACATCCCGGGCGGGATCAGGCTGAGCGCCCGGTCTAGATTTATCACGAACTCGTCGAATCTGACGGAGGCCCCCCCCCGACCGTAATCGTTCACCCGGGCGTCGCCGCGCCAGTGGAGCGCGTCGCCCAGGTCCAGCCTCATTCCTTCGAGGGTGAAGTTGCCGCCCGCCAGATCGGCCGTCAGCGAGCCTTCGAGGGAAACGTCGTCGAGCGCGACGGGGCCGGGAAGCCCCGTTCCCGCGTATCGCACCGTCCCTATATTCAACTGCAACCCCTCGGCGGCGAAGTTGCCCCTCGTCAGATCGGCGGAAAACGTGCCGCTCACGGCGAGGTCGCCCACCAGGAGGGGACCGGGCTCACCCTGGCTCGACAGGTGGCCGGCCTTGAGGTCCACCTTGAGGCCCGTGGCGGAAAGGCTTGCCAGGTCCACCGTCCCATTCGCGGATAGCGCCAGGTCTCCCACCGAGTACGGGCCCTCTTCGGCGTTCAGGATGGAGATGTCCGCCGCCCGGCTCACCCCGGGCTTCGGATATCATAGCTCCACTTCGGTGTGCAGGGCGATTTTCCCGTTCAGGCCCACCACGCGGGCCGGACCGCTGGGGAGCGCCATCCCGCCCTCGATGCCGGCGAGGTAGAGCTTGGCCTCGACGGCCACCGTCCGTGGCGCGAAGGACTCGTCCAGGCGCACGTCCAGGTTTACCGCGCCGGAGATGTCGCCCGAGGCGACGATACCCGGCAGGAGGGGGGCAAGGTCCCGGGCCAGGGGGCCGAGCTCGACCCTGTCCAGCGCGAGCTTCACCGCCGCCCGGGGCTCCCCGCTCAGCGTCGCCGCCACCTCCAGCCCCAGGGAGAGGTAATCGCCCAGGGACAGCCGTCCCCCGGTGATGTTGACGCCCATCGTCGCCAGGTCGGCGTCGAAGTCGCCCTGCAGGACGAGTTCCCCGGCCGGGGCGAACTCCAGGGGGGCGGAGAGGTTTATCCCCGAGGCGGCGACGTAAAAACCGCCCGAGACCGCCGTGGCCTCGAGCGGGTCACCGGGAATGGTGAGATCCAGCTTCAGGCTAAGCTCATCTATGCGGCCCGAGGCCTTGGGAGCCTCGGCCGGGCCCAGACGCAGGCTGACCGGCCCCGGCTCCTTCCTGATTTCTAAAAACACCGGGCCGGGCTCCCCGGTGTCGAATCCACCCATCACCAGGGACAGGCCCCCGAGGCTGGCCGCGATGTCGTCCGAGACCGTGACGTCCAGATCCTGGACGGACAGGCGCCGGAGCCGGACGTTCACCGGAAGAGAGTCCCAGGTGAAAGGCGGTTTCTCCTCCTCGCTGGGCGGGGCCAGGTACTCGACGTTCCACCCCAGGCCGGGAATCTCGATCAGGTTGACCTTCACCCCCCGGGCCTCGGCCACATCCAGGCTGATACGGTTCTCGGCGAGGAGCTTTCCCAGATCGTAGCGAAGGACGAGCTCGTCGAGCCGCACGGCCGGCGCGCGGTCGAACTCCTCACTGGAGAGGACGACGAGGTCGCGCACCACCAAGCCGGTCAGGGGCGAGATGAAGACGGGGCCGACGGACACCTCACCCTGGAGGTTTTCGTTGACCAGCCCCAGCACCAGTTCCTTGAGTTTCTCTTCGGGGTAGAGTAGGCGGAAGAGGAGGGTGGCGAGGACGACGAGGGTCGCCGCCCCGGCGAGGATGCCGACTAAAATCTGGGCCGTCCAGCGGCCTATCGCTTGTGTGGTTTTTATCAACCGTTCGCCGTCCCGCGCCGTTTTCTCTCCGGGCGCACTTGAGACTCTGTATTGTACCTGATTCGACGCGGCGGAGAAAACGGGCCCGAGGTGCCTAAACCTGCAATGGCTGGATGGATGGCGACGCGGTCCTTGTCCCTGCCGGCCGGCGGTTCCCATCCGCCGCCGTCCGGGAAACCGGTCACCTACTCTCCGGACCCCAGGCTGGCGCCGGGGTCCCCTTTTTGCTATATTGACACCGTGCATCCGACGTTGGAGGCTCCGTTGCGGGCAACCCTCATCCTGCTCCTCTTCTTCTGCGCATCCTGGGCCATGCCCGGCATGCCGCTGGAGCTCTACGACTACTACGGGCTCACCGTCCCGGCGAACCTGACCGAGCCGGAGCGCCCCGACGGCGTGGACCAGCCATCCCCGGTTCCCACAACGGCCAACTTCACTGTCAGACCCCTTATCCTCCTGGTGGATTTCGACGACCAGCCGGCGGACAAGGACATCCACCCGCCGCTGGAGTACGGGAAGATAATCTTCCGCCGTAACCAGGAGCCGGGCACCTTCACCGACTACTGGGACGAGGTGACCGGCAGCCGGGTGCGGATCGTGGGCGACGAGGAATCCGACGTGGATTCGGCCTGGATCCGGGTCAGCGGAACCTACGACCCCACCGGCGAGGACCTGGATTACGCGTTCTTCACCGACGGGGAGTACGGTTTCGGCGGCTACCCGCACAACACCCAGGGGATGGTGCGCTACGCCCTGATGGCCGCCGACCCCCGGATCAACTTCGCCGATTACGACAACGACGGCCCCGACGGCATACCCCGCTCCGCAGACCCCGAGCACTCCGACGACGACGGCTACGTGGACGCCCTCTTCGTCGTCCACGCCGGGTGGGGCGCCGAGCAGAGCCGGGACCCCGGGAACATCTGGAGCTGCAAGTGGGACCTCGAGTCCGACGGGGGTCCCGGGTCCTTCGCCACCGACGACGGGGTCAAGATCAAAGATTTCATGGTCGTGCCCGAGGAGCTCCTGGACAACTCCGACGACGGCAACGAGCTTTTAATCACCATCGGCGTTTTCTGCCACGACTTCGGATACAAGCTCGGCCTGCCCGCGCTCTACGACACCACCCCCAACCGCTGGGACGCCGACTCCTACGGCATCGGTTACTGGGGGTTGATGGGCTACGGCGCCTGGACGGGAATCGTGGCCTATCCCCAGCGCGTCCCGCTCCCCGGCAACTGCCCCGTGCACCCCTGCGCGTGGAGCAAGTACCACGCGGGTTGGGTCACGGTGACCAACGCCACCCAGGGCCGCAACCAGCCGCACGCCATCTACCGGGCCGAGAGCTCGGCGCCGCCCGACGCCACCCGGTTCCTGAGAATCACCATCGCCGGTCCCGAGGAGTACTTCCTGTTGGAGAACCGCCAGCAGGTGGGCTTCGACCGCGGCCTTTCGTTTCTTGCGCACATAGACCCCGACGACCCGACGCCCTGCGACGGCCTTCTCATCTGGCACATTGACGAGCGGGTCATCGAGGACAACCTCGCGGGCAACACCGTCAACGGGAACAAGCAGCACAAGGGCGTGGACCTTGAGGAGGCCGACGGCTACAACGACCTCGACTTCCGGGTGAACCTGGGCGACGACGGGGATCCCTTCCCGGGAAAATTCTCGAAGCGGGAGTTCGGACCCGATACGACGCCCGATTCCCTCCCCTACGGCTCCAGTGAGTCCACCTGTTACATCGAGCGCATCAGCGACTCGGGCAACCCGATGACCCTCTACGTGACCAGCATCCGCAATCCCTTGACCCAAGGGGTGATGGCGGGGCCCAACCCCTACTACCCCGAGCGGGATGACCACCTCACCTTCTTCTTCAAGTTCGGCATCCGGGTCACCGTCCGCATCTACACGCTCTCCGGAGACCTGGTGCGCACCATCGGCGAGGACGAGGTGGACGAGGCCTTCGGCCAGGCGACTTGGTACGGGGACAACGATAACGGGAGCCAGGTGGCCACGGGGCTCTACTTCTTCACCGTGGATTCGGGCGATTACCACGTGGGCCACGGCAAGTTCACGGTCATCCGCTGATGGGGGCCGGTATGCGAGAGATTTCACCGCGGTCGCATCGGGTCCGTATCCTGCTGATGACCCTCGTTCTGGCGAGCCTGGCCCTGGCGGCCGACGGACCGGGCACCGTGGGGGCCGATTTCCTCCGGCTGGGGATCGGCGCCCGACCCATGGCGCTGGCCGGGGCCTACACCGCCATCGCCGACGACGTCTTCGGCATGGCCGCCAATCCCGCCGGTATGGCCCAGATAATCAACGCCGAGCTGGGTTCCTACTACGCCAACATCATCGGCGATGTGCACCACGGCTGGATCGGATTCACCCATGACATCAGCGACATGTGGAGCTACGGCGTGGAGCTGAACATGGTCTACACCTCCGAGACCCGCCGGGATTCCTACGGCGACCCGATAGGAACCTACAGCGTGGGACTGGGCACCCTGGGCGGAGCCATCTCCATGGAGCCGCTCCCGGGCTTTTCGCTGGGGCTTTCCGGGCACTACGTCGTCCAGAAGTACGACCAGGAGGTGGGCCAAGGCTTCGCCGGCGATTTCGGCCTCCTCTACCACACCCGGTTCAACGGCCTCCGGGTGGGCCTGGTTCTGGAAAATTTGGGCCCCAAAGTGAAGTTCCAGGAGCTCTCCGAGTCCATGCCCATGGGGGTCCGCGTCGGTCTCGGCTCGAGCATGTTCCAAGAGACGCTGACCGTGACCGGCGACTTCTCCTACGGCTTCGAGGGGACGTTGGAGGCCTGCGCCGGGGTCGAGTGGGAGGCGGTTCGGGGCGTGTCGTTCCGCGCCGGCTACAACATTCTCGGGGACTTCGACTCCTGGTCCGGCATCTCCTTGGGAATCGGCCTGGACGCTCTGTCCGGCCTGATCGTAGGCGAGCTGGACTACGCCTTCGTCCCCCAGTTGCCCATGGGTTACGTGCACCGCGTCAGCTACACCCTGAAGTTTTAACCCGTTCGGCGTGATTTGGGTGGAGCCGGGGGGTAGGTAGAATCGGTTTCCCTCTCCCCGTGGGAGTGGCGCGCCGACGGGTCGGGGCGGAGAACATAAAATGCGGCGGGGATGGGAACCGAGCGAACCGAGCGAAGCGAGCTACGCCTCTGGCGAACCGAGCTATGCCCCTGGCAAACCGAGCGAAGCGAGTTACGCCCCGGCGAATCCCCGCCCTACGTCATCGCAATCCGGCGGTCGAAATTTCCCCTGACCGCACCCTGGCGGACCTGAAAGTCCACCTTTGCGTCATCGTATCCGTTAGGCGCCGGCGGGTTTGGACACCACCCCCTCCGTCCATCCGTCGTGGGTCCGATTCTAAAGAGGGTTCACCGTTGAGCCCTTTATTAATATCCCCGCATCGTGATATACTGCCTTGGCTTGCAACAGCCGATTCAAGACTTTTATAAGGTCGCCCGGAGGGAGCATTGATGAAGAAAAAGCACTTTTTTACCTCGGAGTCCGTCACCGAGGGGCACCCGGACAAGATAGCCGATCAAATTTCCGACGGGGTTTTAGACTCCGCGCTGGAACAGGATATCCATTCCCGTGTGGCCTGCGAGACACTGGTCACCACCGGTCTGGCCATCGTCACCGGGGAGATTACCACCAACGGGTTTATAGACATCCCGAGCATCGTCCGGGGGACGGTGAAGGAGATAGGTTACACCGACGCCCGCATGGGCTTCGATTACGAGTCCATCGGGATTCTCTCGGCCATAGATCCCCAGTCCCCGGACATCGCCCAGGGCGTGAATGAGTCATCCGCCCACGAGCAGGGCGCCGGCGACCAGGGGCTGATGTTCGGCTACGCCACCGATGAGACGCCGGAGCTGATGCCCTTGACCGCGTCTTTGGCCCACAAGCTGGCGATGCGGCTGGCCGAGGTGCGCAAGACCGGCGTCGTCTCCCATCTGCGTCCCGACGGCAAGACCCAGGTCACGGTGGAGTACGCCGACGGAGAGCCCCGCCGGGTGAAAACGGTGATCATCGCCGCCCAGCACGACGAGGAAGTTCTGCCCGAGAAGCTGGCGCAGGCGATAAAAGCCGAGGTCATCGCCAAGGTCATCCAGCCGGAGTGGCTGGACTCCGAGACGGAGTACCACATCAACGGAACCGGGAGGTTCACCTTCGGCGGCCCGCAGGCCGACGCCGGCCTCACCGGTCGCAAGATAATCGTGGACACCTACGGCGGCCACGGCGCCCACGGGGGCGGCTGCTTCTCCGGCAAGGACCCGTCGAAGGTGGACCGCTCGGCCAGCTACATGGCCCGTTACATCGCCAAAAATATCGTCGCCGCCGGACTGGCCCGCACGCTCGAGCTCCAGTTGGCGTACTGCATCGGGGTGGCCCAGCCGGTGAGCATCCTCGTCGAAACCTTCGGCACGGCCAAGGTGGACGAGGAGGCCCTCGAGCGCGCGGTGCGAAAAATCTTCGATCTGCGGCCCAAAGCCATCATCGAGCGGCTGGACCTGCTCCGCCCCATCTACAAGAAGACCGCCGCCTACGGCCACTTCGGCCGGGAGCTGCCCGAATTCACCTGGGAGAAGACCGACGCGGTCTCCGACCTCCACAACGCGGTGTAACGAAACGAAGTGACGCCTCTCCGGCGAACCTTTTCGACGGTCACGAGGCTGTCCCCTTCGACCTCTCATGGCCACCGATGGCTCTATCGGCTTCTCAGCGGTTCCGCTTCGGGGTGATGCTCGACGAGCCCCGGCTCGCCGGTTGGCAGATAAGGTGTCTCGAAGCGTTGAGATCGGTCGAGGGGGTGGCGCCGGCGCTTTTCATCCTCAACGCCGACGCGCGTAGGTCCTGGTTCAAGAGGTTTCTGCGGGTTCTCTTCTCGCGCGATTTCCCCTTCGCCGTTTACTCCAGGTTGTTCGTTCACGCCCCCTGTCTCGAGAAGCGCGAACTGCCGCGCGACCTCGACGGGGTGCCCGTTTTATCCTGCCGGGTGACCACCAAAGGCCGCTTCTCCCAATATTTCACCGAGGAGGACCTGGAGGCAATCCGCGGCCATCGGCTGGACTTCATCCTGCGCTTCGGTTTCAACATCATCCGGGGCGGGATACTCGAGGCGGCCAGGTTCGGCGTCTGGTCCTTCCACCACGGGGACGAGAGGCGCTATCGGGGTTCACCGCCCTGTTTCTGGGAGGTATACCACAGTGATCCGGTCACCGGCACGATTCTCCAGCGGCTCACGGACAGGCTCGATGGCGGGATTGTGCTGAAACGGCATTACTACGTGACGGATAAGCATTCATATACGAATAACTTGAGTAAAGCCCTCCGCGCCGGCGCCGCCATGCCGGCCCAGGTGTGCCGGGACATCCAAAACGGGAACGCCGGCTACCTGGATGATCCCCCCTCCGCGACGAAGGCGCCGATTCGTTACAACCCCACCTTCTTCCGGCTGGTCCGTTTCCTGGGCGGACAATCGGTGAGAATGCTCAAGCGGTTGGTCTCCCACTATTTTCTGCATGAAACCTGGAACGTGGGGATAGTTAACCAACCCATAGAGGGCTTTCTCGAAGACCGGCGGCCTCTCGACATAGAATGGCTGCCGGAGGCTCCCCGTGGGCGGTTCTACGCCGACTGTTTCGGGGTCGCCCGCGCCACGGGCGGGGGAACCGTCTTCCTGGAGCACTACGACCACCGGAAGGGACGGGGGGAGATCGGCTGCGTGGACGTGCCCCGCGAGGGATTATCCGCGGCCCTCCCGCCCGTCGCCGCAATCCGAGAGCCGTACCACCTGTCCTACCCCTTCCTCATCTCGTCCGACGGCGAGATTTTCTGTCTCCCCGAGGCCACGGAGAGCGGAAATTTGACCCTCTATCGGGCGGTAGATTTCCCCCGCCGGTGGACGAGGGAGAAGGTGCTCGTGAATGACGTCCGCGCCGTCGATCCCACGGTCGTGCATCACGACGGATTATGGTGGCTTTTTTTCTGCGGGGATGAGCCCGACATCCCCCTTTATGTCTGGTACTCGGACAGCCTCCTGGGAACCTGGAGACCCTGCGAAAACAATCCGGTCAAGGTGGATGTTCGTTGCTCCCGTTCCGCGGGGACGCCTTTCATCCACGGCGGCGCCCTCTACCGGCCGGTCCAGGATTGCTCGTCGGATTACGGCAGGCGCGTGTTTCTGATGCGGGTGAGGCGGCTCACGCCCACCTGTTTCGAGGAGGAGCCGGTTTCCTCCGTCGCGCCGGAGCCGTCTTCCCCCTACCCCCATGGGTTGCACACACTGTCCGCCTTCGGTAAAAAAACCCTGGTGGACGGCAAACGGTTGCGCTACACTCCCTTCAAGCTGTTGTATCAGTTGCCGCGAATTGGAGATTCTCTGAGACGCTTTACCGGACGTACGGTTTGACGAGGAGTTTTCGTGAAAAACGATGTCAGCGACCTGAGCCTGGCCCCCGAGGGTAAGCTCAAGATTGAATGGGCCGAGCGCCAGATGCCCACCCTGCGCCTCGTGCGGGAGCGCTTCGAGCGGGAGCGCCCCCTCGCCGGGCTCACCCTGGCCTGTTGCCTCCACGTCACCACGGAGACCGCCAACCTGATGCGGACCCTGGTGACGGGCGGGGCCGAAGTCTACCTCTGCGCCTCCAACCCCCTCTCGACCCAGGACCAGACCGCCGCCAGCCTGGTGAGCGATTACGGCGTCAACGTCTTCGCCCGGTACGGTGAGGATTCGAAGACCTACTACTCCCACCTGCGCGCCTGTCTGGACGCCGGTCCCGACATCACCATGGACGACGGCGCCGACCTGGTTTCCACCATGCACACCGAGTACCCCGGGCTGCTGAAGACCGTCCTGGGCTCCACCGAGGAGACCACCACCGGGGTCATCCGGCTGCGGGCCATGGAGGCCGACGGCGCCCTGAAAATCCCGGTCATCGCCGTCAACGACGCCGACACCAAGCACCTCTTCGACAACCGCTACGGCACCGGCCAGTCCACGCTGGACGGCATCCTGCGCGCCACCAACACGCTCATCGCCGGAAGCGTCTTCGTGATCGCCGGTTACGGCTGGTGCGGCCACGGGGTCGCCGCCCGGGCCAAGGGGCAGGGGGCCAGCGTCATCATCACCGAGATAAACCCCGTCAGGGCCCTGGAGGCGGTCATGGACGGCTTCCGGGTGATGCACATGGACGAGGCCGCGCCGCTGGGCGACATTTTCGTCACCGTCACCGGCAACCGCGACGTCATCGCCCTGGACCACTTCGACTCGATGAAGGACGGGGCCATCGTGGCCAACGCCGGTCACTTCAACGTCGAAATCCAGGTGGAGGAGCTGCGGGCCTACGCGACGAGGCGGCGTGAGATTCGCCCCAACCTGGTCGAGTACACCCTGCCGAAGGGGCACGCGGTCTTCGTCCTGGGCGAGGGTCGCCTGGTGAACCTCGCCGCCGCCGAGGGGCACCCGGCCAAGGTGATGGACCTATCCTTCTGCGGGCAGGCCCTGGCCGCTGAATTCCTGAAAAAAACCACCGGGCTGGCGCCTCGGGTTCACACCTTCCCGGCCGAGGTGGATTCCACAATCGCCACGCTCAAACTCGAGAGCATGGGCGTCGCCATAGACGTCCTGACTGAACGGCAGCGGAAGTACCTCGCATCCTGGCGCGAGGGCACTTAGAACCGGCTGACGGGGTGGGAGAACATGCTGTACCGACTCGGGGTGACGGTTGGATTGGCGCTGGTCCTGGGGCTCCTCCCGGCTGCCTGCGAACGGGCGGGAGAGCCGGTGGAGGACGTCGTGGAACGGACGACGGCGGCCTTCGAACCGGCCAACCCATGGCCCCTTTTCAACGACACGCTCGGCTTCGTACTCTACTATGACCGTGATTTCTGGGATCGCGCCCACGCGACGGAAACTCCCGACGGCTTGGGCGTGGTCGTCATGAGCTCCAAGCAACAGCACGAGGTGCTGCGCGTCGTCGTCACGGCGGTGCCCGAGGGGGTTCTCCTGCCGGCCAGCGTGGCGAAACAGGTGGAAACGCTCACCGCCGAGCTGCCGCGTTTCGAGCGTCTCGGTGAGGAACGGGTTTTAATCGCCGGAGTGGAGGGGCGCCGCCTGGATTACACATTCCTCGAGGACAAGGTGACGATGCGGGTGAGCGAGTACCACTTCTACGCCGACGGCCGGTACTTCATCCTGGGGCTGGCGGCGGAGGAGCCGCGGTGGGAAGCCTTTGCGCCGCAGGCCCTGGCCATCGCGACCGGGTTCCGGGTAATAGAACCGAAGACCGCGCCGCAGAAGTGGTGATATGCCGTTCGGTTCACCCATCACCGTGAGCCTGAATGTAGAGCGGGGATTTTGGTCCCCGCTCTTTTTAAGGCAGCCCTCACCCCGCCCCGTGTTCCGCAAATTGCGATGACGTAGGG
>JAPLSK010000160.1 GCA_026398675.1 bacterium
TCTCCCCGTGGGAGCGGCGCGTCGACGGGGATGGGGGTGAGGGCCACCGCAATCTCCCTCCCCCCTCTGGGGGGAGGGCTAGGGAGGGGGGTGCCGCTGGTCCCCTCTCCCTCTCAGGGAGAGGCGCGCCTACGGGTTAGGGTGAGGGTCGAGGCGGGGAACGTGAAACCGGCGGGGATAGGAACCGAGCGAAGCGAGCTATGCCCCTGGCAAACCGAGCGAAGCGAGCTACGCCTCCGGCGAATCCCCGCCCTACGTCGGCGAAAGGCCAGGGTGAGGGCCACCGCAATCTCCCTCCCCCCTCTGGGGGGAGGGCGGGGGAGAGGGGCGAAAGCGGCGGGGATTAAAATCCCCGCCCTACATTCTGGCAGACGGCGGTGGATGACCAAACGGGCGGGGATGGAATCCCCGCCCTACGTCATATCGCCTTCGGGGGACGACTTGTACTCCTGATTCAGCGCCAGGAGGGACTCGTCCAGCTCGCCCGCCGGGAACCGGGCTCCGGACACCCCCTCCAACAGCTCCGCCCCCTGTCGCTCGAAGGGCAGGCTCACCAACTGGGGCGACCGGCGCCCGCAGAGCCCGGTCAACGCCAAGCCCGGCGAGCGGTCCCCCAGGTGCTCCGAGGCGAAGCGAAGCCCCCGCTCGGCCGCGTCTGAGGCGTGTACCGCCCCCGCCGAATAGGCCCCCGCGGAGAGCTCGTAGGCGGGCTGGGTGTCGGTGAGCGTCGCCGCCAGGCTGAAGGCCGTCTGGGCGTGCGCGGTGCGGAAGGCCGGGTAGTAAGCGAAGACGCGATGCCGGGAGAGGTCGAACCGCTCCTCATCGCGTATGCGCCGGCGGACGTTTCCCGGAATATGGGTGGTCTCCCCGAGGGTGAATGCCTGGGCGGGAGAGGTCAGCTCGAAGCGCCAGAACGGCAGCAGAACGACCTTGCCGGCGCCCTCCCCCGAGGGGCCCCCGGGACGGGAGCGCAGCCACCACCCCCGGTAGACCTGGTTCGCCGAAAGCCGGCCGACCCTACCGCCCGAAATCTCGAAACCCATCTCGCACCGCGCGCAGGCGAAGGCCCGGTCGCCGGGCAGCGCCGTGATGTCCCCCCCGCACGCGGGGCAGGTGAGCTTCTTCGTCTGCCACTTTCCGGTGAACATGGTCCTCACGGCTCCGGGGTGCGTGTGTAATATAGCCCCGATTCGCGCCGACGGCAAGCCCCCGGGGGCGACGGGGGCGTTTTAAAGACGGCTACCGCCGAAGGCCGACGAAATACGAAATGCCGCGGTTCCAGGTCCGCTCGGCCGCGGCGTCGAAGTAGCACGCCGGCAGTTCCATCCGCTCCCGGTGGTAGTGCAGGCACTCGCAGCAGCGGCCGTGCTTGTCGCAGGAGTAGGTGCAGTTGCAGTGTTTGAGGTTGGTCTCGCGGTGGTCGCAGTCCATGGCGCCTCCCCGTCCCGGGCGGTTCCGCGACCCATCTTAGCCGCGCCCGCCGGTCACGTCAAGGAAGGGGAGTTGAAAAACTCCCCGGAACTTGCTAGAATATGTCAACTGACACGAGGGAGTCGTCATGAGAACAATCCTTCCGCTAATGACCGCGCTTCTCCTCCTCCCCGCCCTGGCCGCCACCGGTAGCGAGTGGCGCATCCAGGACGCCGAGTTCCAGACCATCGGCTTCATAGACGAGGACAACCAGGTTCTGGACACCGACTACGAGATTATCGGCTACATCGATAGCGACCGGGTCAAGGACAAGGATTACAAAATCCTGGCCCGATTGGAAGAGGGCGATGAGATTTTGGTGAAGAACATGTCCTACGTCACCCAGTACTACATCGAGATGGGCGATAAAGACACCGGCCGCCTCAAGGACAAGCGCTTCGGCATCGTCGCCTACTTCGACGACGGGCGGATAACCAACGACGACGACGAGATTCTGGCCTACTACGACCACGACGACCTGGACACCCCCGAAGAGGTGGAGGGCATGGCCGGCGAGGACGCGATTCTGTTCCTGCTCTACTTCTCGAAGATTTTCGACTAGGCGCCCCCCATTCTCCGGTATAAAAAAGGCGGCCCTGCGGCCGCCTTTTTTATTTTATCCGAATGGAGATGCTACTTTTTATGTTTTGGTGATGAAGGTCTACCGCCCTTAACCGAAACAAGCTCAATAGAGCCACCTTTCGGTCCTTTAACCTTGACAAGAGTTTTAATATTCCCGTTCGGCATTTCCGTCACCTCCTCTTTCCAACACCTACACCTACATAATAGAGTGTTTTTGCTAGTTTGTCAATTACTAATTTCGTGTACACTAAGTCATCATCTGAGTCAAATGAATTTCCATCTATAGAATCTAAGCATACAACACCTAGAAATTTTCCTGAAACCGGATGAGGAACAGCAAGAATTAAATAAGACTTAATATCATCTTTAAATCGTAAAACCTTTTTAGGATCTAGTTTTATACCTTTAGTTTGAAGCAACTCAATTAATTTTTCTTGGTCTTCCTTTGCAGAAGGTAAATCAGGAACCCTAATAGCATTCTCCTTGGAGTGCTTCAGATATCTTTCCCAAAGAAAACCTGCATATCCTTCACCTATACTGAAAGTCTCTCTGGTTAGCAATGTCCCAGAGGGAACCCTTACCGTGTTTCGTAGTCTATTAAAAAACTTATTAAAATAAGAAACCCGGATTCTTTCACTCTCATCTGTATCATAAATTAGTCTAATCCACTCCAAGCCGAGACTAATAGCCGCATACCGTTGCGCTCTCCGTCTAATGAAGTTATATATTAAAATACCTATGATTAATAAACATGCTACTACTACAATGTAACTGAGCCAAATTGGCACATCAACCGTAATATAAAGAACATATACCGCTGCACTGGTGCCGATTAGACTGATGATAAGGGTGATAATATCCATTTTACTTGAGGTACATCCCCCGTCCGCGGGTGACCTCGCCGATGCGCCAAAGGGTCTCGCCGGCGGCGGCGAAGGCCCGCTCGTAGTCCGGCCACTTAGGCGCGGCGTCGAAGAAGAGGAGCCCGCCCGAGGTCTGGGGGTCGTGGGCCAGGTGCACCAGCCGCTCGGGCGCCCCCTCCCGGACCGTCACCTCGTCGGCGTAGGCCTCCCGGTTCTTGAAGAGCCCGCCGGGTTCGAGCCGCTCGTCCATGGCGGAGAGAACCTCGGGGGAGATGAGGGGCAGCGCGTCCGTGGCGATTTCCAGCCGGACGCCGGAGTTCCGACCGACCTCCAGGGCGTGGCCCACCAGGCCGAACCCGGTCACGTCAGTGACGGCGTGAGGCCCGAGAGGCCGCATGATTCTCGCCGAGTAGCGGTTCAGCCGGGAGGCGACGGCCACCAGTTTTTTCAAGCCCTCGGGGGAGAGGGCGGCCGCCTTCTGCGCCGTGGCCAGAATCCCCGACCCCAGCGGCTTGGTGAGCGCGATGAAGTCCCCCGGCTCCGCGCCCTTGTTCTGCCAGAGCTCGTCCTCGCGGCAGATGGCGAACACCGCCAGGCCGTACTTGAACTCCACGTCGGTGACCGTGTGGCCGCCCAGGAGCAGGGCCCCGGCCTCGTCCATCTTCTCCTGCCCGCCCCGGAGCACCTCGATCAGGTATTCCAGCGGGAAATCCCGGTCCGGGTAGCAGGCGATATTGAGCGCCCCCAGGGGCTCGGCGCCCATGGCGTAGATGTCGGAGAGGGCGTTGGCGGCGGCGATGCGGCCGTAGTCCGTCGGGTCGTCCACCACCGGGGTGAAGAAGTCCGTGGTGGCCAGGAGCACCCGGCCGTCACCCAACCGCACCGCGCCGGCGTCGTCGGCGTGGTGGATGGGCGATAGCAGCCGCGCGTCGTTGACGGGGGGCAGGGCGTCCAGCACCTGCCGCAGGGCCGCGGGGCCCAGCTTACCCGCTCACCCCGAGCAGCGGACGCTCGCCGTCAGCCGCTTGAGCTCTTTGCGCTGATCACGGTCGTCGGGCAAATCACCTCCTCACGTTCCGTCCAAGAATATGAAATCCGGCCCCGGCAGTCAACCGGGGTCGGGAAAAACGGCCGCCCGGCATTAACAATCTGCGGGGCGCGGGCAGCCTCATATCCCCTCTCCCCTCGGGGGAGAGGGCGGCCGCCTTCTGCGCCGTGGCC
>JAPLSK010000161.1 GCA_026398675.1 bacterium
AGGTTAGGGCCATGTCCCCTCTCCCTTCTAGGGAGAGGGCTAGGGTGAGGGCTGCCTTAGAAAACAGCGGCGGGGATAGGAATCCCCGCCCTACGTCATCGCAATCTGCTGTGTTAAATTGAAGCCCACCCGCTCCTTTTCCCGTGCCGCCCACCGCCGATTCCCACCACGCGCGCCTTTGTGAGGTGCGCCTCCCCGGCACGGTCCTTGCTTTATTCTATCCCGGCGGTAGATTCGGGTCACATCGCGACGGTGGTGGGTAAAGTATTAATAGAATCCGTTTTTCAATGTTACCGGGATGGAGCCGTAATGCATAAAATTGCTATATTTCTGGCGGTTCTCGGCGTAGCCTGCCTCGCCGCCGAATACCAGTTTTCCACCGGCATTTGGGACCAGGCCCCCACCCGCGGAGGCAGCGCCGGCAGTTGGGGCGAGTGGTTCGCCACCTCCTTCCTCAACGATGTCGGCGAGGACGTCAACATCATCGAGCTGGGCATGCCCTGCTGCGGCCCGACCTCGGGCACTTACGGCTGGGTGGTCTGGTACGACGTGGGCGGCCTGGTGGCCCCCTCGGGGCCTGCTTCCACCGCCGACAGCTACGGCCCCTACACCCCCACCGACAGCGGGTCCACCTACCCGCCGACCACCTACACCTACGTGGACCTCTCCGGGGAGGAGCTGACGGTCGAGGACGGCACCTACTTCGCCATCGGTTACGATGTAACCGGCAGAGGTGGACAGGTCGCCTACACCGGTCACTTAACCTGGGCCTGGTACTCGGGCCAATGGGATCCCGATTACGACTGGGGCATTACCGCGCTCATCCAGTGCCGGGCCGAGACCGCCGATATAGACCCGCCCTACGTGGACGGGATGGACCCCGATGACGGCGAGGCCGACGTGCCGCTCGATTCCAACATCGTCTTCCACTGCAAAGACGACCTGTCCGGTATAGACATCACCACCATTGACTTCAAGGCCCAGGACACCAGCCTGAGCGGCGGCCGCTTCGTCAGCCCCAGCGTCGCCCTCAGCGTCACCGCTTCCCCGGCCCGCTCCATCGCCGGCCACATAGACATTGACGACAGCGACCTCAACGACGTCGTCTGCACCTTCGATCCCACCGACGATCTGCCGTTGGACGCCATCACCTGCACCGTGGACGGCGCACTGGCCGACCGCAAGGGCAACGAGTTGGGCGACGACTTCGTCTGGACCTTCACCACCGAGGGTTACAACACGGTGACGGACTCCACCTGGGGCCGGATCAAGAGCGAGTTCTAGCGCCGCGATTCCGCAGCGTGAAAAAGGGCACCCCCGCTGGGTTCCCCTATTGCATACCCCCTCCCCCCTTTGGGGGGAGGCTCGCCTACGGGTTGGGGAGGGGGGTGGAAACGGGCGGGTGTGGACACCCGCCCCTACGCCATCGCAATCGGCGAAACACGGATTGGGATGAGGGTCGGGGTTGGGGTAGTGAAAGCGGCGGGGATGGGAACCGAGCGAAGCGAGCTATGCCCCTGGCAAATCCCCGCCCTACGAGCGGCGATGGATAATTGGACGGGCGGGTCTAGAGACCCGCCCCTACGATTATCAGCGGAACAAACCCGTAGGGGCGAGCGTCCACGGTCGCCCTCGGGCCGACCTAAACGGCGCGCCGGCGCTCGGCCCCTACCTCATCGCAATAAAGCGAGGCCCGGGCAAAGGGCAGGGTCGCCCCGGTT
>JAPLSK010000162.1 GCA_026398675.1 bacterium
AGTGGCCCCCCTCTCCCCGTGGGAGAGGGGATGGGGGTGAGGGCTTCCGTATAAAAAGCGGCGGGGACTAAAGTCCCCGCCCTACATTTAGGAGAGGCTCGCTACGGGTGGGGGTGAAGGTCGTTATTGCTTCCCTCTCCCTCCGGGAGAGGGATTGAGGGTGAGGGCCACCATTGATAAAACGCTGCGGGGATTAATATCTGCGACAGAAGGTAATCCCCGCCCTACATTTAGGAGAGGCTCGCCGATGGGCCGGGGTAAGGACGGAGCGACCCCCTCCCCCTTTTAGGGAGAGGCTCGCCTACTGGCCGGGGTGAGGGTCGAGGCTTGGAGCGTAGAAAATGCGGCGGCCAGTGGCCCCCCTCTCCCCGTGGGAGAGGGGATGGGGGTGAGGGCTTCCGTATAAAAAGCGGCGGGGATTAAAACCGAGCGAAGCGAGCTATGCCCCTGGCAAATCCCCGCCCTACATTTGGGAGAGGCTCGCCTACGGGTGGGGGTGAGGGGCGGGCGAATCCCGAGACGACCCCGCCCGCTTGACCGGGTGTATACTAATGTGTATACTGCTGTCATGCAACGCTCGGCCCCCAAAGAAGTCCCCCCGCCGCGCTTCGAGCGCTTCCTCGCGGCCACCACCTCCATCGCCAGTACCTACGAGGAGGACAAGCTCCTCCAGGCGATCATCTCCTCGGCCGAGGAGGTGGTCGAGGCCGGCGCCAGCTCGATTCTCCTCCTGGACTCGGGCGGCGCCTTCCTCCGCTTCGCCATCGCCACCGGACCCGTGGCCGACAAGGCCCTGCCGGTCAAGGTCCCCGTCGAGGGCTCCATCGCCGGGTGGGTCGTCACCCACCGCCGGCCGGTCAACCTGGCCAAGGCCGGGGACGATCCCCGCCACTTCCCCGGCGTGGACGCAAAAACCGAGATCAAAACCGAGAGCCTGCTCTGCGTGCCGCTTTTGGTTGACGGGGAGGCCATCGGGGCGATTCAGACGCTCAACAAGGGGGGCGGCCGGCCCTTCACCGACGAGGACGAGCACTTCCTCGAGGCCATCGCCGTCCAGGCCGCCTACGCCCTGCGGCGGGTGATGGAGGACCAGCGTCGGCGCGAGGAACTGGACGAGCTGCGCGCCCGCGCCGCCGCCGAACAGACCGTCATCGGCGAGAGGGGCGGACTGGCCGAAGTCTTCGACATCGTGAGGAAAGTGGCCGACGCGAGGACCACGGTGCTTTTGCGAGGCGAGACCGGCACGGGCAAGGGCATGATAGCCCGGGCCATCTACTCGACCGGAGCCCGCTACCGCCGCCGCTTCGTCACCGTCAACTGCTCCAACATCCCGCCCGACCTCCTGGAGAGCGAGCTATTCGGCCACGCCAAGGGCGCCTTCACCGGGGCCTCGGCGGTCAAGATCGGCAAGTTCAAGCTGGCCCACGGCGGCACGATTTTCCTGGACGAGGTGGGCGACATTCCCCTGAACCTGCAGACCAAGCTCCTGCGCGTGCTCCAGGAACAGGAGTTCGAGCCGCTGGGCTCCAACGACACCGAGAAGGTGGACGTGCGGGTCATCGCCGCCACCAGCCGGGACCTGGAGGCCGCCATCGCCGAGGGGCGTTTCCGCGAGGACCTCTACTACCGGCTGAACGTGGTGAGCGTCGAGCTGCCGCCGCTGCGCGACCGCCGCGAGGACCTGCCCGAGCTGGTGGACCATTTCCTGCGGAAATACGCCCTGGAGACGAATAAGCACATGCTCCGGGCCTCCCCCGAGGCGCTGGAGGTCATCGCCGCCTACGGCTGGCCGGGCAACGTGCGCGAGCTGGAGAACGCCGTCGAGCGGGCGGTGGTGCTGGGCGAGGGCGAGGTGCTGCTGCCGGAGATGCTCCCCAGCCACGTCCGCGGCGGCCGGGGCTACACCGTCCCCGAGGACGCCACCCTGGTCGAGGCCCAGAAGAGCTTCAAGCGGTATTTCATCGCCAAGGCCCTGGACGCCCACGGGGGCAACCAGACCCGCGCCGCCGAGGCGCTCGGCATCCAGCGCAGCTACCTGAACCGGATAATAAAGCAGCTCGACATCCGTCGGCCGGACCCCCGAGGTTAGATGGACCCGGACCTGGAAAAAATTTCCGAGGCGCGCGAGCTTCTGCGGCAGGCACGAAAAGCGGCGGATGAGCTTCGCCGGAAGTCGCCGGAGGAGCTGGACCGCTACGTGCGGGCCGTCTCCGAGGCCGCTCTCGCCGCCGCCCGGGAGCTGGCCGAGCTCGCCGTCCGCGAGTCCGGCTTCGGCGTCGTCGAGGACAAGGTTTTAAAGAACACCTTCGCCGCCCGCGACGTGGCGGAAAGTATATTGAAACAGCGCACCGCGGGCGTCCTCTCCCGCGACCCGGCCCGGGGGATAGTGGAGTACGGCGTGCCCATGGGCGTCGTGGCCGCCATCATCCCCTGCACCAACCCCACCTCGACCGCGGTCTTCAAGGCGCTCATCAGCCTCAAGGCGGGCTGCGCCGTGGTGATGAGCCCGCACCCGCGCACGGTGGAGAGCACCCGGCGGGCGGCCCAAATTTGCCAGAGAGCGGTCGAGGGCGCGGGCGGACCGGCCGGAACTATTTCCTGCCTCACCGGCGGCGTCATGGCGGCCACCCGCGAGCTCATGGGCCACGCGCTCACCGACGTGATTCTGGCCACCGGCGGGATGGGGCTGGTGCGGGCGGCCTACTCCTCGGGCAAGCCGGCCTACGGCGTGGGGCCCGGCAACGTCCCCGTCTACGTGGACCGCTCCGCCGACGTGGAAAATGCGGTCAGGCAGACATTCCGCGGAACCACCTTCGATAACGGCGTCGTTTGCTCCTGCGAGCAGTCCTTCGTGGCCGACGCCCCCGTGGCCGACCGGGTCAGGCAGGAGTGCGTCAGGAGCGGCGGGCATTTCCTCGACCCCGAAGAGACGGCGAAGGTTTCCGCCTTTTTGTTCCCGGCGGGCGAATTCAACCCCGCGGCGGTGGGGATGCCCGCCCGGTGGATCGCGGAAAAATCGGGCATAGCCGTGCCCGAGACGGCGGTGGTTTTATTGGCCGAGCTGGAAGGCGTCGGCCCCGACCTCCTCCTCTCGGCGGAGAAGCTCTGCCCCGTGCTGGCGTTCTACGCCGCCGACGGTTGGCGCGCCGGGTGCGAGCGCTGCATCGAACTGTTGAAATTCGGCGGGATGGGCCACACCATCTCCATCCACGCCCGCAACGCCGAGGTCATCGAGGCCTTCGCGCGGGAGAAGCCGGTCTGCCGGGTGCTGGTCAACACCTGCGCCGCCCTGGGCGCCGTCGGCATCACCACGAACCTCGAGCCGTCGCTCACCCTGGGACCCGGGGCCTGGGGCGGCTCGGCGACCGGAGACAACGTCACCGCCCGCCACCTAATCAACATCAAGCGTCTGGCCTACGACCGCGAGGGGCTCCCCGGGCCGTCGAAGCGCGAGCCCACCGACGAGGAGATAGCCCTGGCGGTGAAGCGGGCCCTGGACGACCTGGGGTATTGGATATGATGCGAGAAAAGCCTTTCGCGCCGGTCGCGCTGGTCCTTTTGACCGCCATGTGCGCCGTCGCCGCGGACCCCGACGTGACCGGCGGTCTGGAGCCGTTCCTGGCGAAGTTCCCCGACGCGGCGGAGATTTACTTCCAGACCATGACCGAAGAGGGCGTGGGGTTCTACACGATAACGACCCCCTCCGGCGAGATGTCGTCCACGGGGATTCCGGGGCGCGGCATGGACGGCGTCGCCTCCGCCGGGCTTCTGGTCCACGAGGGGCCGGGCCCGGACGGTATCGAGGACATCTTCTTCGAGCGAGCCGGGGAGGAGCCGGTCTCCTTCGGCGGGCCGCTGCGCGACCTGAACCCCAGCGTCTCCGCCGGCGGGCGGGTGGTCTTCGCCACGGAGACGGAGCCCGACCGCTTCGACCTCGCCCTGTGGGACGCGGGAGCCGGGATGCGGCGGCTGGAACTGGGCTGCGGCGACGAGACCGAACCCGCCATCCTCTGCGCCACGGCGGACGGCCCGACGGTCGTCGTCTTCCAGTCCCGCCAGGGGGAGGCTTTCCAGCTCTACTACGCCGTCATCGGTCCCGGCGACGAAATCGTCCGGGTGGAGCGGCTGCTCGACTTTCCCGGCCGGGCGCTCAACCCTGACCTGCTCGACCCGCGCCCCGACCGCGCCCCGGCGGACGGCGACACCTTCCAACTGGCCTTCCACGCCCTGGGCGACGACGACCAGCGGGACCTCTACTGCGGCGAGGTGACCTTCCACGGCGACCTTGCCGACCCGGAGGAGATTCGGCTGACGGCGGGCGAGCCGGAGCGCCTCACCGAGTCCCCCGCCGACGACAAGTACCCCGAGCTTTACCGGGATTCCGGCGGGACACTCTGGTGCTTCTTCGCCTCCTTCCGCGACGGCGACTACGACCTCTACGCCCTGGACCTGGACACCCGGGAGCTCTACCAACTCACCGACCTGCCCGGCACGCAGACGGCGCCCTACGTCCGCGCCCTGGAACCGTGAGGGACGAGTCGGCGCGGAAAGTGTTAAACTCTGACGGTTGATTGACCTCCCCGGCGACCGGACCACACCCCTGATGCTGACTGGGGAATAGAAATGGTAAAAATGGATAATAGTATACAACGGGTAAAAGAGGGCTTTAAAGGACTTCTACAAGAACTCGCTGCCACACTTAGCGGTTATGTTTCAACTGCAGACCAACAATGGGCTGTGAAAGGGTTTATTGACGCTTTTCGGAACGTCTACACTATTTCTGCCGATACAAAAATCGTTTCAAAAATTCTTGAGATACACTTATTTCCCGTACTTCTTAAGTTCGCTGAGGATCACAATTTTAAAATTGTACTAGCTAAACACCAAAACTATTATCCCGATTTATCTTTTATATCAGTAGATGATGATACTATAAAGTTCGCCGTCGATTTAAAAACTACTTATCGTTTACCCGATAAGCCTGGTTTCTGCAATGGCTTTACGCTTGGTTCCCATGGAAGTTATTTCGTCAGACGCGATTTACCAAAAAATATTCAGTTCCCGTATAATAATTATCTAAGTCATTTTTGTTTAGGGATTATTTATTCTCGCATAAATCCAACTGATATAGATGAAACAAAAATCTACCCTTTAAACGAGCTTCATTCTATAGTTTCTGTTATTAAGGACATACAATTTTTCACTATCGAAAAATGGGAAATAGCGAGCGATTCACATGGAAGCGGAAATACAGCAAATATTGGAAGTATCTTTCGTATAGAAGACATTATGCAGGGAAATGGGGTTTTTAAGAATCTTGGGGAAAAATGGTTCGATGATTACTGGATGAACTACGGTAAAATTGTCATTACAACACCAACCGGAGAGCAGAAAAAGATAACCAAGCTGCGTGAATTTCTAGAGTTTAAAGGTATTGATCCCAACCTTGCTAATCCGTATATTCGGTCCTCTAGAACGAGGGAGACTTAAATGGTAAATAAAATACTCTTACCTCCAATTAAATGCCAGGGCATCAAGACAAAGCTTGTTCCTTTGATTTTGGCCAACGCTCAAGTACAAGAAGAAGGCTTATGGATAGAGCCATTCATGGGTTCTGCCGTTGTCGGTCTTAATGCCAGACAAAAAAGAGCGTTATTTGCCGACCTTAACCCACACATTGTTAATTTATACGCTGCCTTGAAATCACATAGTGTTACTCCCTATTCAGCTCGGGCACACCTCGAAAATGAGGGGAATTTACTAAAGGAGAGGGGAGGGGTCCATTATTACTTTGTTCGTGAACGTTTCAACTGCAATGGTGATCCTCTGGATTTCCTCTTCCTTTCACGTTCATGCTTCAATGGAATGATTCGATTTAACAGTAAGGGCGGATTCAATGTGCCTTTTTGTAAAAAGCCAGAGCGGTTTTCAAAAGCATATATAACCAAAATTATCAATCAACTCGATAGATTCAATGATCTAATAAAATTCTCTGAGTGGTCATTTGTATGTCAGGATTTTGAAATAACTATAGGCTCCGCAACTGAGAATGATTTAATCTACTGCGACCCTCCTTATCTAGGTAGACACGTTGATTACTTTAACACATGGAAAGAAGAAGATGAGAGGCGCCTTTTTCGAAGCCTGTCTTCGACAAGGGCAAGATTCATTTTATCTACATGGCATAGCAATAAGTATCGCTCTAACGATTCCTTGAAGCTATTATGGTCCCAATTCCACATAGTCACTCAAGAGCATTTTTATCACATCGGCGCAAAAGAAGACAACCGCAACGCAATGCTCGAAGCTCTTGTGATGAATTTTGAACCTACCTGCGAACGTATTGAGAAACGAAGTCATATTCAAGAAACGCTCTTCAACACAACACTTGTAAATCCCACACATCATTGAAACACATAACGTATAAACAAAATCATATTAATCGTTTCCTCCCAACAAGGAGAAGGCAGTGGCTCAGAACCTGCAAGAGATAGCCCTGGGGATGATCGAGACCAAGGGGCTGGTCGGGGCCATCGAGGCCGCCGACGCCATGGTCAAGGCCGCCAACGTCAAGCTCATCGGCAAGGAGAAGATCGGCGGGGGCTACGTGACGGTGATGGTGCGGGGCGAGGTCGGCGCGGTCAAGGCCGCCACCGACGCCGGCGCCGCCGCCGCCGCCCGAGTGGGCGAGCTCGTCAGCGTCCACGTCATTCCCAGGCCCCACGAGAACGTGGAGATGCTCCTCCCCGGCGAATAGGTAGCCCGTGGCAGAGGATTCACCAGACGCCGTCCGGCGGGTGACCGAGGCGGTACGGCGGGAGCTCGCGGAGAGGGGCTATCCACCCGGCGGGCCGACCGAGGGGAAGAAAACGCCACCGGTCCCCGTCGAGCCGAACCCCACCGGCCCGGCGCCCCGCGTCGCGCCGTCGGAGGCCGACCCGCGGCGCATCCCCGTGGCGGTCAGCGGTCGCCACGCGCACCTGTGCGCCGAAAAGCTGGCCCTCCTCTTCGGCAAGGGCCACCGGCTGACGAAACTCCGCGACTTGAGCCAGACCGGCCAGTTCGCCGCCGAGGAGACGTTGAACCTGGTCGGCCCGAAGGCCGCGCTGACCGCCAGAATCCTCGGGCCGACGCGGGAGAAAACCGCCGTCGAGCTGTCGAAGAGCGACCTCGTCCGCCTGGGGGTCGCCCACGAGGTGCTGCCCGGCGGGGCGGTGAAACTGGCGGGTCCGCTGGTTTTGATCGGCCCCCGGGGCGAGCTCCGGTTGACGGACCAGGTCGCCCTGGCCGACCGGCACCTGCACTGCACCCCCGCCGATGCCGCCGCGTTGGGAGTATCCGACGGCCAGCGGGTGAGCGTGGTCGCCGACGGCTGGCGCGGGGCGCGCCTGGACCAGGTCCGGGTCCGGGTGAGGGAGGACTTCCGCCTCGAGCTGCACCTGGACACCGACGAGGCCGACGCGGTCCTCTTGAAGTCCGGCGACGCCGTCCGCCTGGCCGACACCGCTCCCCCGCCCGCGCGGGAGGGAATCCCCACCGCCGAAAAGAGGAAACCGCTCCCCGTGGCGACCATCTCCGCCGGGGGCCGGGAGCCCCGCCTCCTGGGCGGCATCCCCGGCGTGGCGCCGCTGGGGCTGGTCACGGAGAACGACGTCCGGGCCGCCGCCCGGGCCGGACTCGCCGAGATACCCGTCACCCCCCGAGCCATCATCACCCCCGCCGCCCGGGACACGCTCAAGGACCTGGGCCTCACCCTCTCGACCCGGCGGTAAACCCCCATGACCGCCGCCCATAAAGCCTTAGACCTGGCGCGCGAAGCCGGGATCGTCGGCGCCGGGGGCGGCGGATTCCCCACCCACGTCAAGCTCTCCCTTCCCGCTGAAATCGTCATCGCCAACGCCGCCGAGTGCGAGCCCCTGATGGCCAAGGACTCGGCGCTCGTCGAGCACGGGGCGGAAATCGTATTGCAGGGATTGAAGCTCGCCGGGGAGACCGTGGGGGCGAAGCGCCTCGTCGTCGCGGCCAAGCCCAAGCGCGAAAGGGCCTGGCGCGCCCTCGAGGATGCGGTCGGCGACGGAATGGAGCTCTTCCCCCTCCCCGACGCCTACCCCGTGGGCGACGAGGTGACGCTGGTCAAAATTATTACGGGGCGGACGGTGCCGCGGGGCGGCCTGCCCACCGACGTCGGCGCCCTGGTCCAGAACGTGGAGACGCTCTACAACCTGGCCCACGCGCACGGAACGCCGGTGACCGAAAAGTGGGTCTGCGTCGTCGGGGCGGTGGAGCGGCCCCTCGTGACCGTCGTCCCCCTCGGCTACCCGGCGGCGAGCCTGTTGGAAATAGCTGAACCCGAGCCGGGCGCGGTGGTCCTCGAGGGCGGCCCGGCCATGGGGGCTATCATTGAGCCAAAAGAAGCCCACGTCGCCAAGACCACGGCGGGCTACACCGTCCTGCCCGCCGACTCGCCGGTCGTCGCGCACCTGCGGGGCACGTTGGCGGTGAACCGCCGCCGGTCGCTCACCGCCTGCATCCAGTGCCAACTCTGCACGGACCACTGCCCGCGCTGGCTCACCGGCCAGGAGGTCCGGCAGCACCTGTGGATGCGCGCGCTGTGCCTTGGCCTGGGCTTCGATAAGCTGGCGGGCGACCGAATAGGATGTCCACTCGTTGCCGTGGATCGCGGCGAAG
>JAPLSK010000163.1 GCA_026398675.1 bacterium
CGGCTGTTGGTGATGTTTTTCGCGCTGGCGCTGGCCGGGGCGGCCTCCGCCGGCGAGTGGCAGATCGAGACGGTGGACTCGGAGGGGGACGTGGGCAAGTACACCTCCCTGGCGCTGGAATCCTCTGGCCGCCCCCACATCTCGTATTACGGCGACGGTCATCTCAAATACGCCAGCTGGAACGGTAGCTCTTGGTGGATCGAGACGGTGGACTCGGTGGGAGACGTGTGCGAATACACCTCCCTGGCGCTGGATGATTCCGACTACCCCCACATCTCGTATGGCGGCGACGGTGCTCTAAAATATGCTCGCTGGAACGGCAGCTCCTGGCAGATCCAGACCGTGGACTCGGACGGAGACGTAGGCGCGTACAGCTCTCTGGCGCTGGATGACTCCGACTACCCCCACATCTCGTATTACTATGCGAGCTACGATAGCATCAACGACGTGCGGTTCTCTCCCCGGGACGATTACGAGGCCCCTGTGCTCATCACCCCGGACCGGTATTCGCGGGGTTATCTTAAATACGCTCACTGGAACGGCAGCTCTTGGCAGATCCAGACCGTTGACTCAACATCCCCGGATGTAGGCATGTGGACCTCCTTGGCGCTGGATTTTTCAGACCGTCCCAATATCTCTTACAACCTCTTGTACTGGGACGAATATGAACTTAGGCGTGGTGCCCTTAGATACGCCCGCTGGAACGGAAGTTCCTGGCAGACATATGCAGTGGACATGGCAGGAGAGGTTGGCGAGTTCACCTCCCTGGCGCTGGATTCCGACGGTAACCCCCGCGTCTCTTATTACGACGTGAAACACACTTCCCTGAAATACGCCCATTGGGAAGGCGGGCCGGGGGTGGAGGACGCGGAGCTTTCCGCGAACACCTGCGACGAGGGGGTTCTGGTCGGCTGGACGATAACCGGCGATGTTCCGGCGAGCTTTACCGTCCTGCGCTCGGTGGGCGAAAGCGAACCGACGACGGTATCCGGGGCGCTGCCGGGAACGGCGGTGCGCTGGCTGGACACGAAAGCGGAGGCGGGAGTCGAGTATTGCTATTGGCTGGAGGCGGTCGAGGAGGACGGGACGGTCTCGCGCTTCGGCCCCACGGAGACGGTAACCTTCCCCGGAGCGGCGAGAGAGATTGACCTCGCCGTCTACCCCAGCCCGGCGAGCGGGTCTTTCACGATTGACTACACGCTGCCCGGAGACGGCCGGGTATCTATTTCGCTCTACGACCTCTCCGGGCGGCGGATTGCAACGGTTCTCGACGGGGAGATGACCGCCGGACGCCATGATTTTTCCTACGACGCCTCTGCGCTACCTCCCGGCGTGTACCTCGTCCGCCTGGCGACCGATTCCGGCTCCCTCACCCGGCGGGTGGTCGTCGCGCGGTAATTTGTAATGTTCGTAGGGCGGGGTTTCCTAACCCCGCCGCTTTTACGTTCCCACCCTCGACCCTCACCCTAACCCTCTCCCTGGAAGGGAGAGGGGACAGGCGGCGGCCCGCAGAGGACTCGTCCTACGGGGCCGCCCTACGGGACCACCCGATAGCCTGCGAACACAAATGTAGGGCGGGGTTTCCTAACCCCGCCGCTTTATAAGGCAGCCCTCACCCCCATCCCCGTAAGGCAAGCCTTCTCCCACGGGGAGAGGGGGTCGAAACAACCCTCACCCCGTCTTTCCCTTAAATGTAGGGCGGGGATTTTAACCGAGCGAAGCGAGCTATGCCCCCGGCAAATCCCCGCCGCTTTATAAGGCAGCCCTCACCCCGACCCGTCGGCGCGCCGCTCCCACTGGGAGAGGGAGAGCGCTCCGACCCTCACCCCAAAGGGGAGAGGGGTGATTATTTAGGGGCGGGGTTCACACCCGACCGCGGAATCACGGCGCAACCGCATCCCCGGCGGACGGCCCGCCGCCCTCCGCTTCCTCCGTTTCCGGGACGACCACCTCGACGGGAACCTCGACCTCCGCCGGAACGGGTACGAGGAGCATCCCGACGCCGTCGGCGGTGGTGACCAAAAGACCGCCGTCCGACGGGGTCAGCCCCTGCACCGGCTTTTCCGTCGCCCAGCGGTACACCTCCTCCCCCGAGGCCAGGTCCACCGCGGTCAGGTCCCCCTCGGCCTCGGCGATCCAGACCAGTCCGCCGGTGACCACGGGCGGCGCGAGGCAGATGGCCGCCGGTTCGAGAACCGGCCTTAGCACTCCGCTTTCGTCGGCCACGACGAGGGAGCGGTCGCGTCCCAGGAGCACCAGCCCCTCGGGTGCACAGGCCATCCCCGCGGGCGGCGCGGTCAGGGGCGTCGGGTAAAAGCGCGGCTCATCCTCACCCCGCGCGTACACGCCCAGCCGGCCGTCGCGGTCCAGCCAGGCCAGATTCCCATCGGCGGTCACCACCGGCCCCGCCGCCGGCTCTCCGTCGAACCAGCACGTTTTTTCCCATGCGGGGCTCCAGAGGCCCGTGCCCTTGATTCCCTTCACTAGGAGCACCGGCTCGCCGTCCCACAGAACCGGCGGCCCGGCCAGCGGGCGGCCCGGCAGCTCGTGGACTTCCACCGGCTCGCCGTCGAGGGCGCTGAAGCGGGTGAGGTCGCGGCTCGAGAGGACCCAGACCCCTTCCTCGTCGGCGACCAGGGCCCGGGGTAGCTCCTCCAGGAGCTGCCGCCAGCGGCGCGTCCCGTCGAAGAGATCGAGGCACCACAACTCCCCCAGGGGCAGGTCCAGCGCGATGTAAACCGCGTCTCCGACGATTTCCGGCGCGGCGGCCGGGGTGGCCGGGAGTGTCCAGGACCACAGCCGCTCGCCCGTCGCGGCGTCCAGGCCGAAGACACCGTGTTGCAGGCCGGCGTATACCGCCACCCCCCCCTGGACCGCCATCCCCCAGGGGCAGAGGTCGCTCTCGAAGCGCCAGGCCTCGACCAGCGGCGTTTCCGGGGCGGTCTCGGCGTGGAAGCTCCGCTCGAATCCGCCGCCGTAGCCCAGCCAGTGGCCCTGGTTCGAGGTGGGGGCCGCGCCGGTGAAGCTGTGCCCGCTGCACCCGGCGACGGCCAGGGCGAGGAACGGAGCCAGGGCGGTCAACCGGTTCAGGCGCATGGGTCTCATCCTACAACCCCTAACTTGTCCAATGCTGAGCGATGTACTGGTGCGCTTCGTCCATTTCGTAAGGTCGGGTGCTGTTGCCTGTGCGAACGTAAAAATATTTCCGCTCGCCATCCGTTAAATAAATAGGAAATGGAGAACTATTCATGTCCACTCGACAAATGGTTTTTTCTTCAATTTTTTCAAATTCAACTGTGCAGTAATTCCGGGCGTTCTCCCCTAAAAACTTTGTAATAATTTCTGTCAGCTTAAGCTCAAATCCATCTCTATTCTGTTTCTTTAGTGTTTGGAAATCAACCTCAATACCCACAAGTTCACCAGCATCCTCCACACCAATTAAAAGAGTACCGCCTTCGGAGTTTAAAAAACCGGCAATGGTCTTAACTACTACTTTTTCCAATGTATTGTTTTCTTCGTTTCGGCGGAGGTCGTAGCGCAGAGTTGATTTGAATTCCAGGGTCGGTCCTTCGGATTTTCGTAGAAGTTCAGTAAGAGTAGGCTTTGTGGATTTCGAAGGTTCGCGAAGAAGGCTATCCATGTAATCATTAATCGCTTGAGCAATCAAATCTCGGCGGACCTCTAAAAAACCTTTATAATTCTCAATGTGCCATAATTCTGGATCGTCCGGTATGAACTGAGCCCATAGAGCTTTGGGATATCGCTCTTCAATTTCCGGTAAATATTCCACGGGTAGACGGTTGTTAATTTCACGGTTCGTTTTCTCCGTAATAAATACGCGGTTAGCTATCTCGTTGACTATCTTTACATGAAGGTGGTTGTTGCCCTTGTACCCGCCTTCTTCATACAATCTCGATATAGGAAATACATGATGGCTTTGGATGGAATAACTCTTCCCAACGGAACGAGCCAATGGAAGCCCGTTAAACCAGTCCACCGCCCTGCGATATTTTGCCACAACATGAGCCATTCTGTAGAAGGGTTGTTGAATGGAGCGACCTTCTAAATCACCAGACTCTACTTTTATTCGACCTCGCTGCTCAATAACTTGCTTCTCTAGTTCTTCAAAAGGAAAATCGTTATTGGCTACGACAACGATATCATGATCCGTTTTTTCGTTCGGCGAACTGGAGTAACGAGCCCACATGTGGGCAGCGTAAAACCAGTGCAATGCTTGCTTTATTTCATTTTCCTTACTGAGAATGCCACCTCGCTTTACAATAAATGCAACGAGCGGAATTAATACGAATAATGTGTTGAGGTCATCGGTACCGTTAATGTATGCGTGAGTAGGGAGAAGTTCGGTTAAATAATCAAGGGTTGCTGTAACCTGTTTCCAACCTTTGATCAGCGTATCCTTATCTGTGTTGTGTATCTTGCTAAGCTCACCCCGCCAGTGTATAACCGCTGTCAAGCAGCGGACCATAAAACTCAGATCAAAGATGAATCCCTTTTTACTCAACCGATCAATCAGTTCCTTCATCTCCCTGCGGGCGGTTGTCCAGCGACCGGAAATGTGGGCTAGCGCCAGTTCCGCTTCTGTCAGCTTGGTTCCCTGGCTGTTAACTCGGTCAAAAACGTCTATTGCATCATCTACATCGGCTGTTATTGGTACCCTTAAATCGGGAAAATCTCTCTCTGCTATATTCAGTAAACGCTGATGGTTTTTACTGAAAGCGGAAACAAGGCTTTTTACCTCCTCGGTTGAATCCGAGGACATATCCAAGGCAATCACTACCGCGTCAACATTTCCCAAGAAAACCTCTTTAACACAGACCCATGACTTGTCTAAACTCATCACAGACACTTGATAGTAGCGGAATTCACTGGTTAAAAGGTTGAAGTACAGCTGCCGGGGATCATTTTCTATCTCAGTTTCTTTATAAAAGGGAGGGGGATTATCCTTGAGTAACATATATAGAGCGGTAAGCCGTTGTTGCCCGTCGAGAATCACCTGGTAAGTACCTCGTTGCTTCTGGGTGGTGGCATTAAAACCTTTCAAATCCGGTGGGGTTTGTGTTTCCCATATCAGAATAGATCCAATAGGGTACTCTTTAAAAAGTGATACCATCAGCTCTTTGGCTTGATCTAAGCGCCAGACGTATTCACGCTGAAACTCAGGAAGCACGATGTCTTGTGTTTGAATACGATCAATCAGAGTTCTGATCTTCATCTCGACCCCTTTACCGGTTAGTAAATATTAAGGCATTATACCTGCTATCGGGCAGGGGTGGCAACGGGGGTTCCGCTTGCGGCAGTGCTCCTTGCCCAGGCGGACGAAGAGGGCGTGGAGTTCGTTGTAAACCTGTGCGTCCCGGGGCAGATTGGCGGTGAAGAGCGCCGCCAGGTCGTCGTAACCCGCGCGGGCGTCGGCCCAGCCGTGCCGCTGCGCCACGCGCCGGGTGTAGGCGTCCACGACGAACACCGGCCGCTCCAGGGCGTATAAAAGAATCGAGTCGGCCGTCTCGGGGCCGATTCCCCGGAGGGCCAGGAGCTCTCCCCGCAGGGTTTGCGTGGGAACCGCTTCCAGCCGGGTGAAATTCCCGCCGCAGCGCCCGTCGAGCCAGGAAAGGAGCAGCCGGAGCCGTTCCGCCTTCTGGCGGAAGAACCCCGCCGGGCGGACGATCGGCGCCAATTCCTCCTCCGGGAGCGCGCGGAGTTTGGCAAAATTTAGGTCCGTCGCCTCCCGCAGCGCCGCCAGCGCCCGCTCCACGTTCCCCCAGTTCGTGCTCTGGGTCAGCACCGCGCCCAGGCAGACCTCCAGCGGGGTTTCGCCGGGCCACCACCCCTGGGGGCCGAAGCGGGCCAGGAGCGCGCGGTATACTTCCAAAAAATCCGGGGCGCCGTCCATTTAAAAATGCGTGCCGGTGGAGACGTGCAGTACGCCGATGACGAGGAAGACCGCCCCGGCCAGCACCGCCGCCCAAGCCGCGAACTTCCGCAGCGACGCCGACCGGCTCAAGGGGCCCGCCAGCGTCAGCGGGATGAACCAGACCGAGGTTCCGAAGAAAAAGGCGATGAACAAGAGAAGCGATTGCACCAGGTCCCCCGTGGCCACCCCGAGGGTGACGGTGGAGACGAAGGGGACGCAGATCGAAAGACCGGAGGCGAGGCCGATGAGAAAGGCGGCCGGCGGCTTGCCCTCCCGCTCGTTCAACTTTTTACATAGACTGGCCGAGGGGAAGCTCCGCCAGAGCCCGTAGGCCAGCATGAGCGCCCCCACCAGAATCTCCGAGGCGCCGGGGAGCCAGGGGACCCGCCGCAGATCGGGGTTCAGAAGCTCGGCCACCAATCCCACCGCGAGCCCCACCGTCAGGTAGCCCAAGAGCCGCCCCAGGCTGAACTCGAGGAACAGCTTGAACGACCCGGCGAAGCCCCGCCGGTCCTCGGCCAACAGGAGTGGCACGTAGAGCGCCGAGCAGGTGGCCAGGCAGACCGGCCCCAGCGAAAGGCCCAAGAGCAGCGCCAGCCCTATGGTTTCCATCATGGTGGAAGCGCTCCGGGGAATGATGCGGGCGACGGACGTCCGGGGTGTATTCTACCGCCTACAGCCCCCCCGGGGCAACCGTACTTGGCCGGAGGCCGGCGTTGTAGTAAAATCGAAGGGGAGGTTACCCCCACGATGGCGCTTACGGTCGGATTGATCCTGGCGGCGGGCGGTCTGGGCAAGCGCTTCGGCGGCGCGGAACCGAAGCAGTTCGCCGACCTGGGCGGTCAGACCGTCCTCCACCGGACCGCCGAGCGGCTCCTGGCGAGGGTCGAGTTCAACCGTCTGGTGGTCACCGCGCCCCGGGGCTTCGAGGGCCGTACCGGCTTCGAGGTCGCCCGGCTCGGCGGGCAGTTCACCGTGGTCACCGGCGGCGAGGAGCGCTGGCAGTCGGTGCGCTACGCGCTGAAATCCCTGGGCAAGGTGGACCTGGTGGTGGTGCACGACGCGGTGCGCCCCTTCGTCACGCGGAAGGTCCTCCAGGACGCCCTGGCGGCGGCCCTGGTGACCGGGGCGGCGGTGGCGGCGGTTCAGGCCACCGACACCGTCAAGCTCTCCACCCGCCTAATCACGGTGAAGATGACCGTGGACCGGCGCCGGGTCTGGCTGGTTCAGACGCCCCAGTGCTTCCGCTACGGGCTCCTGCGTCAGGTCTACGATCAGGACGACGAGCGGCTCGCGGGGGCGACCGACGACGCCCAGCTCGTGGAGAGCGTGGGACGGCCGGTGAAGCTCATCCCCGGCCACCGGCAACTCTTTAAAATCACGACCCAGGAGGACCTGTGCTGGGCCGATCTCCTGTTGAAGAACGACCTGGTGGTGGACTGATGGAGGCCCCCCTCGCCCGGTACTGGGAGCCCGACGGTGACGGCGCGGTCCGCTGCACGCTCTGTCCCCACCGCTGCCGCATCGCGCCGGGGAAGAGGGGAATTTGTCGCCTGCGGGAGAACGTCTCCGGGGAGCTCATCGCCGCCGCCTACGGCCGCACCATCGCCATCAACCTGGACCCCATGGAGAAGAAGCCGCTCTACCACTTCTACCCCGGCTGGACCATCCTCTCCGTGGGGCCCAACGGGTGCAACCTTAGCTGCCGGTTCTGCCAGAACTACACCTCGAGTCAAATGGAAGCGCCCACGAGCCACGTCTCGCCGGCGGAGCTGGCGCGGATGGCCGACCGGCCCGGTTGCCGCGGCGTCGCTTTCACCTACACCGAGCCGCTGGTCTGGTTCGAGTACGTCATGGACGCGGCCAGGGCCTGCAAGGCCCGCTGCCTCTCAACCGTCTGCGTCTCCAACGCCTACATCGAGCCCGAGCCCTTCGGCGAGCTCCTCGGGGTGATAGACGCCTTCAACTTCGACCTGAAGTCCACGGACCCGGCATTTTACCGCGAGCTCTGCGGGGGCGAGCTGGAGCCGGTCCTGGCGATCATCGAGCGGGCGATGGAATCCTCCGCTCACGTGGAGATTACCAACCTCGTCATCCCGGACCGGAACGACTCCCCGGAGCGCCTGGGGGAGCTCGCCCATTGGATCGCGGAGCGGAACCCGCGCACGCCGCTGCACCTCTCCCGCTACCACCCGGCGTGGAAGTTCAACGCGCCGCCCACCCCGGAGAGCACCCTGCAGCGCGCCTGGAAAATCGCCCGGGAGGCGGGGCTCGAGTACGTCTATCTGGGGAACGTGTCCGTCGAGGCCAAGTACGCCGACACCTGCTGCCCCAAGTGCGGGGCGGCGCTGGTCCGCCGCTCGGGCTACCGGGTGGAGGTGGCCGCCCTTTCGGCCGAGTGCTGCTCGGCCTGCGGCGCCGACGCCGACTTCGTGAACCTGTGACGGACCGGGGAAAGGTCCGCGCGCGGCGGTGAACGGCACCGTCGGTTGATTGCAACCCTATGAAAAATATCAAGATAGCCCTGGTGTTCGGCGGCAGGTCGGGGGAGCACGAGGTCTCCCTCACCTCCGCCCGCTCCTTCATCGAGGCCCTGGACCCCGACCGCTTCACCGTCATCCCCATCGGCATCACCAAGCGGGGCCGCTGGCTCGCCGGACCGGGAATCCTCGAGAAGCTGGAAAGCCGGGTGGATTTCCTCCCCCGGCGCGGGAAAGACCCGCACCCCGACGTGATCCCGGCCGTTCCTCTCCCCGAACCGATGGACGAAACCGCGGACCCCGCCTCCCCCTTCGCCGAGGCCGACGTCGTCTTCCCCCTCGTCCACGGCACCTACGGGGAGGACGGCTGCCTCCAGGGGCTCTTCGAGCTGGCCGACCTGCCCTACGTGGG
>JAPLSK010000164.1 GCA_026398675.1 bacterium
ACCGCGGATCCGTGTCCAGCTTCAAGCTGATATAACTCTTTTCTTTAATGGAGCGTCGCTCGCGGCACTAAATCCTAGAATACAGGAGATGTGAACCGCGGATCCGTGTCCAGCTTCACGCTGGTGGGCCTGAGAGGAATCGAACCTCCGGCACGCGGTTTAGGCAACCGCTGCTCTATCCACTGAGCTACAGGCCCTCACCCCCCCCATCCCCCCCAGTCTTGGGGGGCGCAGTCGCGATGGGAACTTAGAGTAATTATTTTATTTTGCGCCGCGTGCGGGGCTTGGTTTCCGATTAATACGCTTTAACCCCCATCCCCCCCAGTCTTGGGGGGCGCAGTCGCGATGGGACATTGTTGAAATTTGCTAATTCTGCGCCGCGTGCGGGGCCAGATTTCCGTTTGAAATCCTTCTCCCCCGATCCCCTCAATCTTGAGGGGGCAGTCACACGAGGTTAATTATTCGAAGTTCGATAAGTAGACGCAGCGTGCGAGATTCGGTCACCGGTCAGCCCCCCCATCCCGGGAGGCTATGCGTGAATCAGCGTGTTGACCGTGTACCCTTTCAGCTTCTCCCGCCCTTTCAGGAAATCCAGCTCGATGACGAAGTCCACGGCCAGGACCCGGGCGCCGGCCTTCTCGATGAGCCCCGCCGCGGCCTGTGCCGTTCCCCCCGTGGCGAGGAGGTCGTCCACCAGGAGCACCCTTTGCCCCGGCCCGAAGGCGTCCCGGTGCACCTCGATGGTGGCGGTGCCGTATTCCAGCTCGTAGCTGGCGGAATATGTGGCGGCGGGGAGCTTGCCCGCCTTGCGGATGAGTGCCAGGCCGCAGCCGAAGCGGTCCGCCAGCGCGGCGCCGAAGATGAACCCCCGGCTCTCTATTCCCGCGACCACGTCCGGCGGGTCGCCCTTGTGCAGAGCCTCCAGCTCGTCCAGCGTTCTGGAGAACCCATCGGGGTGGCCGATGAGGGTGGTGATGTCCTTGAAGCTGATGCCGGGTTTCGGAAAATCCTCGATGACCCGGACGTAGGCGAGTAGTTCCTGGCTCATCTCGGCGCCTTTCGAGCTGGTGTTTTCGGGGAATGTTAGCACAGACGGGCTTTCAAAGGCCAGGTGGAGAAATCGAAGAGCCGTTCGCGGGCCTCAATCGGCCTGACGGGCGGCGTTCGTGAGCTCCTCGATGACCTGGGTAACCTCGCCGGCGAGGAAGCTCAGACGTTGCGCCTGCTCGAACTCCGAGTCCGCCAGGGCCTCGGCGCCGTCAATCAGATATTTGAGGTACAGACCCCCGTGGTGCAGAAGCGCCACGCGGAGGAGGTCGGAGTTCCCGGGATTTTCCCGCTCGGCTTGGTAGGAGACGACCAGCGTCTCGAAGGGGTCGGCGCCGTAGGACGCGGCTTCGCTCCACTTTCCCGCGACACCGGCGAGGTGCATCCGGACCAGGTTGCGCTCGAAGAAGGGCTTGTCACGATTGCCCGCCGTCCGGGCCAGTTCGTCGAGCAGCTCCGGGGTGAGCTCCGGGACGAGCTCGGAAACCGGCCCCACCAGAGGCTCCAGCGGTACGAAGGTGAGGATGCGCCAGGCGGTTCCGGCGTTCACCTTCTCGGCGAGTACTTTCGGCGGAGTGTGGGCGACGACGGTGGAGAGGAAGGCGTCGCCGAATCGGGGGTCGCCGACGCGCGGCCGAAGCATCTCCGCCAGGTCGGCGTCTCCCGAGGTGAAGAAGGCGGCGGCCAGGATGCCCTTGAGATTTTCATCTTCCGTTGAATCGAAGAGGGCCAGCATCGGCGCCCAGGCCGGTCCGCCGATGGCGCCCAGGGCGGCGGCCGGATCGGCGGGGCTCCCCGTCCCGGACTCGAGCGCCCCGATGAGCGGCCCCACGGCGGGGGCGCCCGTCTGGCCCAGCACCCAGGCCGCGTCGGCGGCGAGCGACGGATTGTCGGAACCTAGGAGACCGGCCAGCGGCTCGACGGCCTTTTCCCCGAATCGCGCCAGGAGGCGCCCCGTCTTCTCCCGGTTCTCCCCGGCGACGAAGGCGTCCACCAGCGCGGGCACGGCCTCTCCGTCCAGGGCCAGTAGGTCTCGCTCCGCCCGGCCGGATACGTCTGGGTCGTCGGAGAGGTAGTCGGCGACCAGCTCTTTCGGTGTCGCGGCGCAGCCGGCGATGAGAACGACGGCCAGACAACCGAGCAGAAACTTGACAGCCCGCCGGGGGACGGGTAATCTCGTTTTTTGGCCGATGGCGGGAGGGTTCATGCGCATCAAGTCCTTGATGAATTCGAAGAAGGTCGTCGCCGGCGACGGGGTTCACCTGCGCGAGCTGGTCAACCCCGGTTGCGACGGGGGCTTCACCGGGCGTTACAGCCTGGCCGAGGCGATTCTCCTACCGGGCCACAAGTCGAAAAAGCACCGCCTGAAAACACACGAGCTCTATTTCGTCGTCGAGGGCCACGCGGTCGTCCACCTGGACGAGGAGTCGGCCGTGATCGAGCAGGGGGACGCCGTGGAGATTCCGCCCGGTACGGTGCAGTGGGTGGACAACTCCGGCGGCTCGGAGCCCTTCGTGTTTCTGTGCATCGTGGACCCCGCCTGGCGCTCCGAGGACGAGGAGATGCTGGAGTAGGGCCCCGCCGTTGCTTGTTTTGCGCCCAGCCGCGGGAGGGTCGGTTGCCCCTCCCTTTTTTCTGAAGTAGCCCTCACCCCCATCCCCGTCGGCGAGCCGCTCCCACGGGGAGAGGGGGGTAGGGGAAGCGCGCTCTACAGCTCGTAGATGACCGGCACAACCAGCGGGCGGCGCTCCAGCTTCTTCTGAATGAACCGCCGCGTCTTCCTCCGCAGCCAGTCGGCGAAAAGCTCCCGGTCTTCCCGCACCTCGGGCTCGGCTTCCGCAATCAGT
>JAPLSK010000165.1 GCA_026398675.1 bacterium
GCAAACGGTGAGGGCTGCCGCATGTCCCCTCTCCCTCCCAGGGAGAGGGCTAGGGTGAGGGTCAAGGTGGGGAACGTGGAAGCGGCGGGGAAAGGATTCCCCGCCCTACGGCATCGCAAACGGTGAGGGCTGCCGCATGTCCCCTCTCCCTCCCAGGGAGAGGGCTAGGGTGAGGGTCGAGGGTGGGAGCGGAAAAAACGGCGGGGACAAAAGTCCCCGCCCTACATTCAGGCGCACGGCGGCCCGCCGGCCGGCGTCAGAGGTTGAGCTTCTTGGCGGCCGCCCGGTCGCGCAGCCAGGCGAAAATCGCAATGCCCGGCGCGAACAGGGAGCCGATGCCAAGGATGATGGAGAACTGGCTCCCCTCGAGGATCAGGATGACCGCCAGGTAGACGAAGATCAGGAGGAACGCGAAGCCCAGGAACCAGCCGAAGACGTTGCGGACAATCTCCGGGAGGCGCACCTTGCCGGCGAAGAGAAGCAACAGGGTGATGATGATGCCGATGATGCCAAAGATGTTTGGGCGCGACTTGATGACGTACTCCCCGGACAGGTGGTAGTTCACCAGCGGCTGTTTGGGGTCCCAGAAGATGGTTTTGGCCGCGGTGTCCACGGCGGTCACCGTCACGCGCTCGGCGTGGGGGCTGGGGTACACATTTCCTCTCGAATCGGTGACCGAGCCGATGAGCACGTCGTAGCCGACCTCGATCCCCGCGGCGTCGGCCACCGCGGCTTCGGTGTCGCCGGGACGCAGCACGACCTCATCTCCGCCGAAGCTCTTCAGGTCCAAGGCCGACGTCTCCGCGGCCGTCCCGCCCTCGACGGAAACTATCTTCGGCTCGAGCTTCTGCTCCACCACGAGGTTGACCGCGAGCTGGACGATCCCGCCGCCGATGAAGATGAAGACGAAGATGCCGGTCATGACGATGGCCATGACCCACCCGCCGATGGTCGCCGCCTTCTCGCTCTTGCCCATCATGCTGTAGACCAGGTTGGCCGCCAAGGCGATGACGGCGCACCCGCCGAAGAAGATAGTCACGTAGATGAAGCTCTCCGGCATGAGGTACCCGAGCAGGCCCATGAGGGTGGCCATGGCCAGGAGGATGCCGACGATGAGGGTCACGGGGCGCGAAACCCTTCCCCGCAGGCCCGGGAAGAGGAACCAGGCCACTAAAAGCGTGAAGGCGAAGATGGCGATGTCCAGCGCCAGACCCAGGCCGACGAAGGCGAGTAAGCCGTCGGCGATGGCGGCCAGGCCGACGACGAGGGCCGCGATGGCGCCCACGGTCCGCAGACCGGCGGCCGATTTCGCGGGTTCCTCGCGTCGGGGCAGCTTGCCCCAAAAGATGAAGGCGAGGATGGCGAACATGAGCCCTACGAAAAAGACGATGGGCCCACCACCGAAGACGGCCAGGACGATGAACCCCAGCGTCAGGATGATGGAGATGACGATGAGGGCAGTGTAGGGCGGGTTTTTCTTGTATTCGTCGTCCACCGCGTCCTCCCGGTCGGTTGGGTCCGGTCCTGGGCTCGAAAAAAGCGGATTACTCCAGGGGACGGTCGCACTCCGTCCCTCGAGGGTGCGGTAATGGTGGGCCTAACTGGGATCGAACCAGTGACCTCACGCTTATCAGGCGTGCGCTCTAACCGGACTGAGCTATAGGCCCGCTTGTCGTCGGGGAGCAGGTAAATTTTAGCAAAGACCCGTTGCGTTGGCAAGGCCCGCGAGCCGCCGGAAAACGGGCGCCGGCGGTAGTACCGCCTCCTGTTCCGCGACGGGGGGGGGTAACTGACGGCGGTTCGCGCCGCGAGCGGACGGTTTATCAAGTCCGCACATCTGAACCATTCAGTGGGGGAGATTACGAAAAAAAGCCCGGTAGAGTCAACCGTCGCGTGCGGAGTGCGACCGTGCCGCGAACGAAGAATAATCCCCGGGGGCGGCAAAACCGTCGTCATGCCCCAGCCGAGCGAAAAGTCCCGGTCCGTCCAGCCCCTTGCCGCACTGCGGGCGGTGTGGTATGCTTTTAACGTCTTGGCAGGCCAGCCCCTTCCGCCGGAGCCGCCCCCTTGCCGGAGCCCTACGCCAACCTCTCCCTGGGCCTGGACATCGGCTCGAGCTTCACCCGGCTCGGCCTCGACGAGCGGCGCGTCATCTCCGGCATCTCCGGCCGGGCGGTCATCGTAAAGCCCATCCGCATCCCCACCGCCGACCCCGACGAGCTGGCCCAGTCGGTCTCCTGGGAGGCGGAGCAGTACCTGCCGTCCCTGGACGAATTGAACCTGGACTACCACGTGATTTCCACCGGCGAGGACTTCACCGAGGTGCTTCTGGTGGCGGCCAAGCGGGAGCGGCTGGAAGGGCACCTGATGATTCTGCGCCTGGCGGGGCTGGAGGCGCTGGCGATAGACGTGGACTCCTTCGCGCTGGGCAACTGCTTCGAGCTGGCCGAGCCGGAAGCCGCACGGGGGACGGTGGCGCTGGTGAACGTCGGGGCTTCGATGACCAACGTGAACGTCCTGGCGGCGCGCTCGCCGCGCTTCACCCGGGACATTTCGTTCGGCGGTTACAACTACACCGAGGCGCTGGCGCGGGTGCTCTCCCTCTCCGTGGCCGACGCCGAGAGGGCCAAGCGGGGCGAGCTGCCCGACGCCGACGCGGCCGCCGTGGACGCCGTCGTGGGCGAGACCACCCTGGAGCTGGTGGACGAGATAAGCCGGACGCTGACCCACTTCGCCGGCACGCACCCCGAGCTGGTGCCGGACGCGGTGGTCCTCTCCGGCGGCTCCAGCGTCCTGCCGCGGATTAAGAGCTCCTTCGAGGACGCGCTGGCCATCCCCGTGCGCCTTCTCGACCCCCTGGCCCGGATTGATCTCGGCGAATCGGGGATGGACCGCGAGGACCTGGCTACCCTGGCCCCGCACCTCGCCGTGGGAATCGGACTGGCCATCCGGGGCGACGACCCCGAGCTCAACCGGTGACGCGATGATCCGCATCAACCTTTTGGTCAACCGTCGCGTGATTCCGGCGCCCGCCGCCGGGGCGCAGGCTCCGACCGCCGCCAACGAGCCGCTCGCCCCCACCATGGGCGTGGGGTTCGACGAGCTGGATACGCGGCGCGAGGAATACTACCCCGTCCGCCGGACCGGGCTCAACGCCTTCCGGGTCTCCCTCGTCGTCGCCGGGGTGCTCATCGTGGGGATGGTCGTCTGGAGCTTCCTCGCCGGTGGCGGGCTGACCGAGGAACGGGATGCGCACGGCCGGCTGGAGGGGGAGATTACCGACGCCAAGGGGGCCGCGCCCGACCTGGAGTCCCTCGAAGCGCGAAGGGCCGAAACCTCGGCCAACGTGATGGCCCTCCAGCGCCTGGCCGAGCCCGGCGGGGCGGTGGAGCGCTACATCGGCCTCTTGAACGCCGTGAACGCCGCCGTCCCCAAGCGGGAGGTCTGGCTGACCGAGGTGCGCGAGCGCGGCGGCTCGGTGGACATCCGCGGCAACACCTACAGCGACCACTCCATGGCTACCATCCTCGATGAGCTACTCAAAAGCCCCAACCTCTCCGGGGTGAAACCGCTCGGCGCCAAGAGCGTTGACCTGGGCGGGATGAAAGTGCTCCAGTTCGAGTTCAGCGCCAGGCTGGATTGAGTCGCATAAAAGAGAGGTGATAAATTGTCGTATAGAGGCGAATTTTGCAGGGCTTGCGGTCGGAAGCTATCAAACGGTAACTGCCCAAATAGATGTGGCGATTGCTACATGGACAGAAGACCTTTCAGGGAGTTCTGTGAAATCTGCGGGGCTAAATGCTTCCCCCCTCCCCGTTGTCCGGAGCACGACCTTCAAGAGGCTTGAATCTGCTGACTGGAATGAGCGGCAGGCTGCTCCCCCCGAAACATCCGCACGCGGTGTCCCCGTTCGGTGGTCAGTGAGGGATTAATTGGGCAAGCGCAGATTCAAGGACCCGGTGGTACAGAAGGCGGTGCTGGTGTACCTCATCGCCGCCCTCGCGGCCTACCTCGTCTTCCACTACGGGGTGCTGGGTCAGTACCGGGAGGCGGACAAGGTCCGGGAGGGCAACGCCCGCCTCTCCTCCGAGCTCCAGACCGCGCTGGCCGATTCCACCCGGGCCGGGGAGCTGGCGGCCGAGATCGAGGCCAACGAGGGGCGGATTGATGACCTGCGCCGGAGCCTGCCGCCCAGCCTCAACGAGGCGGAGCTCATCCGCCGCGTGACCCAGGCCGCCCAGAGCGCGGGCATAGACTCCTCCTTCGACGCCTTCGACATCAAGGCCGAGCCGCGCACCGAGAACAACCTGACCATCCGCACCTACGAGGTGGCCTACATCACCGGCTACCACGAGTTCGGTAAATTCGTGGCCAACCTGTCCCGCAACCTGCCCCAGGTGAGCCTGAGCGAGCTGGCCCTGGTGGGGGTGGCCTCGCCCGCCGAGGGGCGGACGCTGCGCGGGAGCGTGGTACTGTCCGTTTTTTCGAGCCCCCTGGCCGAGGGGGCGGCGGCGCCCGTCGTCACCGAGATAACGAGCGGGGGTGTGGTGGAGCTAATCGAGCCCCACACCTACGACCCCCGGGGCAAGCGCGACCCCTTCCTCGTCCCCGGCCCCCAGCCCGGCGCCCAGCCCACGGCGGAGATGGCCAACATGGCCAACCTCTACTACCGCGGGATGATGACCGTGGACGGAGTGCCCGCGGCGCTGGTGGAGGACGCCGCCGGATTCGGCTTCTCCCTGAAGGTCGGCGACGCCATCGCCGGGGGCAAGGTGGTTCAAATCACCCCCGAGGAGCTGGTCATCAGCTCGCCGGGCTACGGCCGCCGGACGCTCAAGGTCACCCAGACGCCGATACCCGTCTACTGATATTCCCGACGGCAGTCCCCGAGAGCCGCGCCGATTTATTCGGCGTTTTTTTATTCACGACGGGCGCGGGGGGGATGACGGCCGTCGTACACCGAGGCCCGCACCCCAAGTTTTGCACCGTCAACCCGCAACTAGGGGGCGTTGACCGGCTCCGAGTCAAGACAAGGGGCTTCAGCCCCTTGCTTATATGCACAAGGGGTTAAACCGAGCGAACCGAGCGAAGCGAGCTACGCCTCTGGCGAACCGAGCTATGCCCCAGCAAAACCCCTTGTCTTATATCGTTGGGGTTAAAACCCCTTGTCCGCTATTCCACGGCGGAGAAAACCCGCCCGGCCGTCGCGGGGAGAACCCCTCGGCGGGTTAAATAATCGGGTGTTTTTTTTGACTTTAACTCCCGGAGGTTTTATTCTCCTATCGGGTAGCTCTGTTTCAATTTTTAATGGATGAACTGAAAGGAGGTATGAGCATGCGCGGAAGGGTTTTACTCTTGTTCACCGCCCTCGCGTTGACCCTGGCCTGCGAGACCACCGGGCCGCAGACGGCGCCGGACGTGCCCCACGGCCTCGCCGCCGTGAGCGGCCTCGACTCCCGGGTGGACCTCGCCTGGCGGGCGCCGACCTCGGGCGAGCCGGAGCACTACCGGGTGTACCGTTCCGAGGCCGGGGGGGACTTCGAGCAGCTCGTCGAGCGCGATGGCGCCGACACCGAATACACCGACGCCTCGGCCGTGAACGGAACCTACTACGAGTACCAAATCACCGCCCTCACGGGCGGCGAGGAGTCCGACCCCTCGGATGCCGCCTGGGCCACGCCCTACTACGACTTCGAATGGGCGTGGACCTCGACGGAAAACTACTGGTTGCCCACCGAAGGGGAAGGCGTCTTCTACTGCACCGAACGACCCTTTGACGTGGCTTACCTCTGCCGGATAAGCACCGACGGCGAGCATGAACTTCAATCCGACCAGACGTGCTGGGGGTTCTCCGCCGTGGGCACGGACAACATCTACACGATGGGCATCCCTCTTCAATCGGCGATGCTGCGCGTGTGGACGATGGATCTGGAGTGGGTAGAGTCTATCGGCTTCCTGGAGACGGAATACAAGGAGCTGGGCTTCTACTCGGGCGAGCTCTTCACGATAAACGTTGATACCGGCGTGGTGGACGTTCTGGACACCCAGGGGAACCACCTGCGTTCCATCGGCGAGCCGGGCTACGAGGGCTCGGGGATGACCGACCCCTTCGGCCTGGACGTGAGCCCCGGCGGGACCCTCTACGTGGTGGACATGATGGAGGAGTCGCTCCTGGCCTTCGACGCGGTCAGCGGGGCGCTGGTCTGGCGCATCTCGGCCCCCGACCTCCCGGCGGACTTCCGCTTCCCCTCGGACGCGGCGGTGGCGCCGGACGGGTTCGTCTACCTCGTATCGGGATTCGACCAGGAGTTCCTGGTCATAGACTCCGCGGGGCGGCAGATTAAACGGGTACCCTTCGACTGGGAAGTGGACGAGGTTTACCACCTGGCCGTCGCCGACGACTTCACCGTCTGCCTGTCCTGGGGCGAGAGAGAGGGAAACGGCATGGTCGCCTACCGGCCGGTGGGCCTTTCCGGCAACGAAACGCCGCCCGTGGTGGCGCTCCAGGGGGGTGGGGTTCGATGAAAAAAACGGTTTTCCTCGCGCTCGCGCTGATCCTGCCGGTCTTCGCGTACTCGTCGTTCGGGGCGATCGAGCCCGAAAATCCCCCTCCGCCCCAACCGGATACGGTAACGCACGTGATCAACGCCCTGTACCTGACCCTGGCTGATACCTGGATTGACAGCGCGACCTGGCCCTTCGACGACGGGGCGGACCTCCTGTATACCGGTTATTTCGGTGTCGGCACCGCGGACGGTTTCGTCGCCTATCCCGACTGGAGCCCGGAGACGCCCTTCTACGGCGACGACGACTGGCCGACAGTGGTCCCCTGGGGCGACGTGCCCCCGCGCTACGGCGAGGAGAACTACCTCGTGTACTTGACCACGGAGGGCTTGCAGGCGCGCCAGCAGAGCTTCGGCTTCCGCGATTCGCCGAACGACGACTTCATCTACATCCTGTGGACCATCCGCAACACGGGCGGCGAGACCCTCCATGACGCGGCCATGGGCCTTTTCATGGACATAGACATCGGGGGTGATGGGCCCGATGATCTGGCGGCTTACGACTCGGTCCGCCAGTTCGCCTACATGTGCAACGATACGAGCGGGGGGGCCAATGAGCTCTACTTCGGCGCCGTGACGCTGGGCGGCGTGCCGACCGGCAGCTTCCACGGCTGGACGATAGACGATCAGTACGAAAGGGACCCCCAGCAGTATTTCTACGGCATGCTGTCCCAGGTGGGCCGGTTCCAGGAGCTGCCGGGGACCAACGACTGGCGGATCCTGTTGGGCTACCAGCTCTACGACCTGGCGCCGGGCGAGACCCAGGATTACGCCGTGGCGCTGGTGGCGGGCGAGGACATGCAGGACATGATTGCGAATGTGTTGGCGGCGCGTCTGAAGTGGAAGGAGCTCTTCGGCGGCGGGGAACCGGAACCCTCGATCCCGCCGCGGATGACCCTCTCCGCCCCCTGGCCCTGCCCGGCGCGGGACTCCGCCTCGTTCAACGTGGAGCTCGTCGAGCCCGGGAATATCGAGGTGGCGCTCTACGACCTCTCCGGCCGGCGGGTGGACACGATTTACGACGGGTACATGGCCGCGGGCCGGAGCGAGCTCTCGGTGTGGGCCGGCGGCCTGCCCTCGGGGGTGTATCTCATCCAGGCCGCGACGGAGGGCGGCGCGGCGGTCCGGCGGCTGGTGATTGCGCGGTAAATAAATAACCATCGGCCGTTAAATGTAGGGCGGGGACTTCAATCCCCGCCGTGTTTTTCGGTAGCCCTCATCCTGGTTGCGATGATGTAGGGCGGCCCCGTAGGACGAGTCCTTTGCGGGCCGCCATTTTCACGTTCCCGGCCTCGACCCTCACCCCCACCCTCTCCCTAAAAGGGAGAGGGGGTAGCGGCAGCCCCCACCCCGGCCTGTGCCTGCCGATTGCGATAGTGTAGGGTGGGGACTTCAGTCCCCGCCGCTTTTACTCACAGCCACAAAGCTCTTTTTTCACCAAAAAAAGCGGGCCCACTTAGGCCGGGGATCGAAGACGGGTGGAGAGGTGCCGGTCCTGTTCAAGCACTCTTTTCAGGGCCTAAAAAAGCGGGCCCACTTGGGCCCGTGGAGCGGGAAACGAGACTTGAACTCGCGACCCTAGCCTTGGCAAGGCGATGCTCTACCACTGAGCTATTCCCGCATCGGCAGTAAGGGAATTTATCACAGAGGGGGGCGGGTGTCAAGGTTTGGGGCGCGTGTTGGAAAAGAACCCGGAACGTGCTATACTTTTCCAATTGTCGTTTTTAGCGCGGGCGTGGTTATCACCACTCATCCACAAGCGAATAAGGAGGAAAGATGCGGCAGTTTCTTTTAGTGTTGATTGCGGGCCTGGCCATGGTTCTCGGCGGCTGCACCACCAGCACGGACGGCGGCGGCGGCGGGATAGACACACAGGCCTTCTACCCCAACGACATGGACAACTACTGGACCTACGAGGTCACCGGGGACGATGCGCGGACGGAGACCTGGACCTTCATCGATGATCCCGATTACATTCTGGCCAACGGCCAGCAGCGGCTGCGGATTCACGAAGCGGCAGATCCGGACGACACCTACACTGATGTCACCTTCGAGGACAACGAAGAGGACAGCCTGATCTATGAGGGCATCGAGATTTACGATGCCGGCTCTCGTGAATTGATCTACTTCTGGGATGATAATCCCTGGATGCTGCTGAACTGGCAATCGGACGGCCTGGATGTGGATGACAGCTGGGATTCCTGGTCCATCACCGGCTTCAACTATCCCGAACTCTTCGGCATCAGCGACATCGTGGCCGATGAGCTGGGCTTCGAGCTGACGGCCAATGTGGTGGATACGGACGAGTTCGATTACAACGGCAGCACGCTCACCGCCTATGTGATCGAGATTACCGGCGACATCATCTTCGAGATTGACGGCGTGGATCCCGACGAGTGGGACCACTACGATTACCAGAAGGATTTCTACTTCGTGCCGGAGTTCGGCTATGTCGGCATCCAGGAGTACACCAACCAGTACGGCCAGATGGTGCCGACCAACCGCTGGACGCTCACGGACACCAACGTGGCCGTCCCCGAGTAGCTCGCTTTTTCGTGGTAAAGGGCGTCCCTCGGGGCGCCCTTTTTCGTTCAATTCCCGTAGGGCGGGGAACCGAGCGAAGCGAGCTATGCGTAGCAAATCCTTTCCCCGCCGCTTACACGCTCCCAACCCCGACCCTCACCCTAACCCGTCGGCAAGCCGCTCCCTGAAAGGGAGAGGGGGCCGCTGCAGCCCTCACTCCATGCTGCGATGATGCAGGGGCGGGTGGTCCGTACCCGTCGCCCGCTCAAATGTAGGGCGGGGACTTTAGTCCCCGCCGCTTCTACGCTCCCACCCTCGACCCTCACCCTAGCCCGTAGGCGCGCCTCTCCCTGGAGGGGAGAGGGGATTTAAGGAACCCCTCTCCCCCACCCTCCCCCTAAAGGGGGGAGGGAGAATATGGCAGCCCTCACCCCTGACCCGTCGGCGCGCCGCTCCCACGGGGAGAGGGGTTTTAACGGTGGGGTCTAACGCAGCTCGAAGAGGTAATCCGCCCGGACGCCGGCGTAGAAATCGTTCATGGCCGCGCCCTCCACATTATCCAGGTTGTCCGCGTCCCCGTACCCGACGGTGAAGGTCGTGGCGAGGTTCCGCGACGGGTGCCAGGCGAAGTCGAGCCGGTAATCCCGCGACGACTCGACGACGCCGGAGGGGAAGGTCTCCTCGGTGAAGCCCTTGGCGGACCAGTCGTCCTCGATGCGCCCCTCTCCGTGCCGGTCCAGGGTCGCACGGAGGCTTAGGGAAAAATCGGGCCCGAAGCTCGCGGTGGCTTGGACCGACCAGCGGTCGGTGTCGTTGCCCCGGGGGAAGCCCAGGGGCCGGCCCAGGAAGAGGAGCCGGTCGTAGGGGGGAACGACGTTGTACACCCAGTTCCAGACGCGCACGTACTCCACGCCGAGCGAGAAACCGACCAGCCCGAGGGGGTCGGCCCAGCTCGCGCCGGCCAGGAAAGCTATCTCCGGCGGCTCCTTATCGTTCTCGTACTGGAAGTCGTCCACCATGAACTGGCCCCAGAGCCGGACGCCCACGACCGGCCGGGCGTCGAAATCCACGAGCCAGAAGGGGTTGTCGTTTTCGGCCGCCCCGGAGAACTGCTCGAGGTAGTGCAGCGTCAGGGGGTTCAGGTACGCCAGGCTGAAAGACCGCCCCTCGCCGCCGTAAACCGTGGCCTCGCCCAGACCCACCTCCACCTCGGGTACTATCTGCCAGCTCAGGCGGTGGCCCACCAGGAAGCGATTGTAGCTCACCCCGCCCTGGACGAGTGAGTCGAGCCCGGCGTGGAAGTAGCTGAACTTGAGGTTCCAGAAGTCGAAGGCGTAACGGAAGCCGTCCAGGGCCGGTCCCATCCCCGAAAAGAGGGTAGAGCCACCCAGGCTGTAGCCCCACTGCAAGGGCTCGCGGCCCGCCGAGAGGCTGAACCACTCCGTCGGGGTCCAGCGCAGGTAGCCGAGATCGAACTGGACCGCCGTCGGTGTCCACCTCGCCCCGGGCGTAGAGCGCCACCTCATCGCCGTACCCCGCGCCCAGGAGGAGATACCCGCGGGCGCGGTACCCCTCTCCGGAATCCGGCGCGGTGAAGCTTTCCGGGAGAACCGCCTCCTCGGGGACGATCAGGGAGCCGGAATGATAGGCGGTGTCGGCAACCAGCCGGGCGCCCGCCTCCAGGGAAACGTCGTCCCGCAGGCGCTCCCGGTCGAGCTCGTCGGCCGGTCCGCGCACCCGGCGCCAAAGCTCCACCTCGGGCTCGAACTCCTCCACGAGGCGCTCCAGAAGGCCCCGGATCGAGACGGGCAGCCAGACGTCCCCCCGCTCGAGGTCCTCCGTGAGCTTCCCCGCGCAAGCGGCGAAGTAGGCCCGGTCCCACGGGCGCTCCGAGACGTGGCCCCCCGGCCAGAGCCCGCGTTCGATGAGCTGATCGGCCACCCCGTAGGCCCAGTGGTCCAGGGGCACCGTGGCCGCCGGCAGCGCCGCCGAGGCGACCAGGGGGATTAGAAGCACCAGCGCCAATCCACGCATCACGGCTCGCCCTCCGCTCAATACGCCCCCCGGCCCGTAATCACGCGCCAGAGGGTCTCCAGGATTATCCGCATGTCGAAGGCCAGCGACCAGTTCTCGATGTAGTAGATGTCGAACTCGACCTTGTCCTCGATGGAGGTCTCGTAGCGGCCGTTTATCTGCGCCCAGCCGGTGATGCCGGACTTGACCTGGTGCCGGACCAAAAAGCGCGGCACCTTCTCCTTGAATTCATCTACGAAGTGCGGCCGCTCGGCCCGCGGGCCCACGATGGACATATCGCCCCGGATGACGTTGAAAAACTGGGGCAGCTCGTCCAGCGAGAACCGGCGCAGGAAGCGGCCGATGGGGGTGACCCGCGGGTCGTTTTTTTCCGTCCACACCGTGTCCGACTCCCGCTCGCTCTGCACGCGCATGGTGCGGAACTTCAGGAAGGTGAACTCGGAGAGGTTCAGCCCCACCCGGCGCTGCTTGAAGATGATCGGGCCCGGGCTGGAGACGAGGACCAGGAAGGCCGCTAAAAGGTAAAGCCACGAGAACGCGAGCACGAAGAGGATGGAGAAAACAAGGTCGAAGGTCCGCTTCAACAAGCGGCTCCACAGTGACAGAAGCGGCACCTGCCGCACCCCGATCAGGGGGATGCCGTCCATGTCCTCGATCTGGGCCTGATTGATGGAGCGCCCGATGAGCACCTCCATCAGGTCCGGCACCACCGAGGCGTTTATCCCCTCGTGCTCGCAGGTATCGAAAAACTCGAACAGGCGGTGGCGGTCCTCGGCGGGGACGGCGATGAAGACCTCGTCGGGGCGCACCTCGGCGAGGATTCTGGCCAGATCGTCGTAGCCGCCCAGGAGGTTCGAGACGGGCTCCTCGGACTCGCCCAGAAAACCCACCAGCTCGTAGCCGTACTCGGAGTGGGCCTTCAGCTTATCGGCCACCTTCTGCCCCAGGGGCCCGGCGCCGACCACGAGCACCCGGCGGAGGTCCACCCCGCGCCGGCGGACGCGCTCCCCCACCCGCCGGACGACGCTCCGGAAGAGGCCGACCAGCACTATGTCTATCGCCCAGAAGAAGGTCATCAGCCACCGCGACAAAGACTCGGTCTGGATGATGAACTTCACCCCGTAGGCGATGAAAAGGACGAGGGTGACGTTGCGGACGATGGCGAAGAACTCGCCGTATCGGCCGTGGAGGCGGCGGCGGGTGTAAAGGCCGCTGGCCGCGAAAACCGCCACCGTGGAAACGACCACCGTCAACGCGAAGGGGAGGTAGGCGAAGAAGCTGGGGATGTGGTCCGGAAGGCCGATGACGCCGCCACCCACCTTCCAGCCGAAGCGGAGCTGGTAGGCCAGCGCCACGGCGGCGAAGGAGAGGACCAGGTCGCCGGCGACCAGCAGGGCGGCGGTGACGCGGTCGTAGCGGTGGAGCAAAATGGCCTCCCGAGGAGACTTACGGCTTAAAGGTTAGCACAGGTGCCCCCCCTTGGCAACCTCAACCCCGTCGGGCGCCGACACCCCTGGAAACGGGGGCCGATTTACGCTATACTTACCTAACTTTCAAAAAAACGCTGAACCCCGGATTTCAAGGCCCCGCGCGCCTTGATCCCGACCGGGAGGTCCCCATGCGCCGCTGGATGAGTCTTGTGGGATTAGCCGCAGTCGGCCTCGCCGCGGGCGTCCTCTACGCCCAGGACACCGAGTCCGAGGCGGTCTTCACCTACGTGGACGGCGACGTCGTCAAGAAGCAGGCCGAGCTCGAGGAGTGGGAACAGGCCCTCCTGAACTCCAGGGTCTCCAAGGGCTACCAGGTCCGGACCTACGTTGAGTCCCGCGCCGAGCTCACCCTGAACGAATCCAGCATCGTCCGCCTGGCCCCGCGCACGACCATAGATGTGGTCAAGCTCTTCGAGGAAAGCCGCGAGGGCTACAACGACACCCTGTTCCAGGTGGAGGAAGGCGATATCTGGGCCGCCGTGCAGGGCCTGGGCGAGGACGACTCCTTCGTCATCACCTCGGACATCATGGGCACCGCCTGCCGCGGCACCATCTACCGGGTCAACGTCTCCGACGACGGCACCACCATGCTCCGGGTGTACTCGGGCGCCGTGGAGCTCTGGGACCCCATGATGGCCATCCTCGGCCCCGGATTCTGGGAGACCGAGAGCGTCGGCGGCGGGGGCGAGGGGCGCCAAGAGGTGGTCGGACCCCACGAGGTCGCCGGCCCCCACGAGGTCTCCGAGGAGGAGTGGCGGCTCCAGCTCATCTCCGGCATGCAGCAGATAGTCATCGGCCCCGACGGCAAGATAGTCGCCAAGGGCGCCTTCTCCGCCGAAGACCCCCTCGAGCAGACCGACTGGGTCCAGTGGAACCACGAGCGCGACGCGGCCAACGGCAGGTAACCGCGTTCCGAGAGATACTTAAAAGGGAGGGCCGCTCGGCTCTCCCTTCTTTTTTGGTGACCCCAACGAGGATCGAACTCGTGTTACCGCCGTGAAAGGGCGGTGTCCTAACCACTAGACGATGGGGCCCTCAACCCCCCCACCCCCCCCATCTTGGGGGGGCAGAGTCGCGGGGGGAATTTATTTTAGATTTTAAGCAACCGCCGAGTGCGGGGCTTTGTTTATTTTCGACACCCTTTCCCCCCAACCCCCCTGAGGGGGGGCAGAGTCGCGGGGGGATTTTATTTTAGATTTTAAGCAACCGCC
>JAPLSK010000166.1 GCA_026398675.1 bacterium
CCCGCATCACCGCGACGCGCCGGACCCGGCTCGCAGTAGGGGCCGCACGTTCGGGGCGCGGATTGGAACGGCGGGCTCCGTCGGGCGTGGATAAAAAATTCCGCTATAATGGGCAACGGATTGCACCATCCCACGTAGATTAAGGCGCGCGAAAACGATATGAGACTCTACACCGAGTTCCGCCTGCGCGAGGACCGCCTGCGCCTCCTGGGCCATTACGACGGCGAAAAGCCCAACCGGGGCGATTGCTACCGCGTGGTGGTGGACGGCCGGGAACGATTCGCCGAGGTGACCCGCACCGGGGTGCCCCTGGTGGAAAAATCGGAGTACCACCTTCCGTGCCGGGTGATCGGTCCCATCGGCGAGGACGACATCGCGCGGATGGCGGAGGCGGCGACGCTGGAGCGGCGCGCGACGCACCTTTTCAAAGAGCTCAAGGAGGAGCTGCCCCTGAAGCTGGTGGACGTCTCCGCAGCGGTGGGCGGCGACTCCGTCACCTTCTTCTTCACCACCCCGGAGAAGGTGGACTACCGGCGGCTGGTGGCGATTCTGGCCCGGCGCCTCGAGATCCGCATAGACATGCGCCAGATAGGCGTCCGCGACGAGGCCCGGCGCCTGGGCGGATACGCCTCCTGCGGCCGGGAGCTATGCTGCGCCAACTGGCTGCGCACCTTCGATCCGGTGACCATCAAAATGGCCAAGCAGCAGAACCTCGTGCTCAACCCCAACCGCATCTCGGGCCTGTGCGGCCGGCTCATGTGCTGCCTGGCCTACGAGTACGACTATTACATGGACGCCGTGAAAAGGCTGCCCCGCAGCGGCAGCCGGGTCACCCTCGCCGACGGCGCCGAGGTAGTCGTGCGCCAGGTGAACGCCGTCAAGGGCACCCTGGTGGTCGAGCGCGCCGACGGCACCCGCGAGGAGCTCACCCCGGACCGCCTCGCCGTGGACGAGGGGGAGGCCGGTTGAGATGAAACGAACCGAGCGAACCGAGCGAAGCGAGCTCTGCCCCTGGCAAACCGAGCTACGACCCCGGCGAACCGGGTGATGCTTGAAGTAAAAAAAGCTGCGGCCGTGTCGGTCCTTCGCGCATGTTGGCGATTTGGAAGGGAATCAAGGGGAGCAGGGTTGAAATGAACCGAGCGAACCGAGCGAACCGAGCGAACCGAGCTCTGCCCCCGGCAAACCGAGCTACGCCCCCGGCAAACCGAGCTACGCCCCCGGCAAACCGAGCTACGCCCCCGGCGAAACGAGCTACGCCCCCGGCAAAACGAGCCGCGGCCGTGTCGGTCCTTCTTTTGGCGTTGACGCTCGCGGCGGGTTGCGGGCATCGGGCGGGGCTGGACGATTACCGGGACTTCGCCCACCGGGCGGCGCAGGGCGGGCTCTGGCGCGAGGCGCTCGACCGCTGGCAACACGCCGACGAGCTGGCCCACGAAGACCCAGGCATACTTAACAACCTGGCGGTGGCCCACGAGGCGCTGGGGGACACCCTGGCGGCGCAGGAGCTCTACGAGAAGGCCGTGGCCCTCGCGCCCGACGACGACGAGCTCCGCGGCAACCTCCTCGCCTTCCGCAAGGCCCACCCCGAGCTCTACCCCCAGGAGGAAACCGATGAGGAGGATTAGACCGCTCATACTCCTCGTCGCCCTGGCGCTCCCGGGCTGCCGCAGCTCGGACGAGCTGACCATCGAGCTGCGGGCCGAGGGCGAGCTGGACCCCACGGCCTACCCGACCCTGGCGGTGATGGATTTCGCGTACGGCGGGGAGATCGAATTCGGCTCGCTGGCCGCGGAGCGGGTTCGGGACAGGATAAGCGCCGGCGGACGCTTTGCCGTCGTGCGGGGCTTGGAGACGCCCGACCCGTCGGCGCCGCTTTTCGACCTCGCCGGGGACGACCTGGAAGCGGCGCTCGCGCGGACGCGGGAGGCCGGCGCCTCGGTGCTGGTGACCGGAAAGGTCGTCTTCAGCCGCCGCGACGCCCAGGACTATGCCGAGCGGCTCGCCGAGAGCTACGACGCGGATGAGAGCCGGAGCCCCTCCATGGCCTGGGGCCGCTCCTGGGAGGCCGACGCGCGCCGCACCGGGACGGCGTACGTCCTGGAGATTTCCGTCCGCGCCTACGACGCCGGGACCGGCGAGGTAGTCTGGCACCGAATCTCCACCCAGCGGGTCGAGACGGACAGCACGAACCGGACCCCCACCCGCTCCGAGCTCATGGGCGTCTTCAACTCGCTGGTGCAGCCGGTGGTCGAAGACCTGCGCCTGGGCCTGGAGCCGCACATGCGTGCCGAAACCCGCTACATCGTGCCTTGAACGCCGAGGCGGCGGGGGATATAGGAAGAGCCACCCGACGAGCCATCGTACCAGTAACGGTGGAGGGTTGAGATGAGAGGCGTAGTGGTTCTGGTGCTGGCCCTGGTGCTGGTGGCTGGCGCGGTGGAGCTTTACTGGGATGATGATGAGGAATACGGGTATACACCGATTCAGTATACATACCTGGCCGTCCTCTACCTCGACTCGTGGGGGCACGATTATCCGGGGGATACCGACGGGCAGCTGGGTTTAGTACACGGCTTTCGGATAATGGTGGTTAGTTTCGACAACAACTACCCGCCGGAGCTTTACATCTTCGCTCGGGACGGGGATTCTCCCGGCGAGTGCCTCGCCGGGCCTCTCGGCTACACCTATTACAGTGGGGAGTATTGGTACACCCTCGTTCTCGACGAACCCGTGGAGGTGCCCGGGGAGTTCTACGCCGCGATTTTGCCCGCCGGGGAGACGGTGCTTTATGCGGATTACGAGCACGATTGGTCATATAACCATTCCAGATATTACGATGGGTATGCATGGCGGGAGTTTGACAGGGATATAAGAATCCGGGTTGAGTGGCAGCCGCAGGAACCCGGCGTAGAGACCACCAGTTGGGGGCGGGTAAAGGGTATTTGGTAGTAAACCTAGCGTGCGGAAGGCTGGCGGAGAGCCCTAAAAATTTGACCACGGAACCATAAAAAAGCTAAATTTTTTACAAACGGATGCGCAACTACGGGGCGCCCGAGGTTTACGACGCGGTGGACGGACTGCTGACGGAATCGGCGAAAGGAAAACGCTAAGGAGGACCGTGCGACGCCCCTTGGTCTGTGCCATGCTGCTTGTCCTCGTTCTCGCCGGGAGCGTCTTGGCTCAGTACGGCTATTTCGGCCAGAACAAGGTCCGCGACCGGGAGCTCGAGTGGCAGATTCTCGCCACCGAGCACTTCGACCTCTACTTCTACCCCGACTCGGCCGACGTAGTGGGCGGGGTGGCGGAGATGGCCGAGGCCGCCTGGAAGAAGCTCTCCGGCGACCTGGGGATGGAGCCGGTCCACCGCATCCCCTTTATCCTTTACGCCTCGGGGCGCGACTTCCGCCAGACCAACATCTACCTGGGGTTCCTGCCCGAGGGGGTGGGCGGCTTCTCCGAGCCGGAACGCAACCGCGTCGTCATCCCCTTCGAGGGCTCCCAGCCCCGCATGTGGGACACCACCGTCCACGAGCTGACCCACGTCTTCAGCTTCTACAGCTTCTACCGCGACATGACCGGCGAGCTGTTGAACACCGAGATCGGCACGCCCGACTTCTGGTTCATGGAGGGCATCGCCGAGCACGAGTCGCGCGACTGGGACACCGACGGGCGGATGGTCCTGCGCGACGCCGTCCTCGGTGAGCACCTGGTCTCTCTGACCGACCTGCGCTACGGCGACTACATCCCGGACTGGGCGCTTTATTTGACGTACAAGGAGGGCCAGAGCGCGCTGGACTTCTTCGTCGAGTATTACGGCGCGGCAAAGCTGCCCGAGCTCATGGACGCCATCGCCGCCGAGCCGGACCGCGACGTGTCCAAGGCCCTGGAGAAGGTCGTGGGGATAGACCTGCGCGAGTTCCACGAGGAGTGGACGCTGGACCTGAAGCGGCGGTACTGGGTCGAGCTGGTCGAGGGCCGCCGGCCGGAGGACATCGCCCGCCGCGTCACCAAACAAGACGAGGACTACACCAGCTACGTCGGCCCGCGGTTCTCCCCGTCGGGCGAGCTCCTGGCCGTAATTTCGAACCTGGACTCGGGCGCCCACGTGTACCTCGTGGACACGGAGAAGGGCGAGGTCTTCCAGCGCCTGACCGACGCCGGCGACTACGACTACCTGGCGGTCGGCGGCGCCACCCTGGACTTCTCGCCCTCCGGCGACACCGTGGCCGTCGTGGCCAAAGAGGAAGGCTGGCTCAACGTCTTCCTCGTGGACGCCGTCACCGGGTACACCTACCGGAAGTTCTCCGACCTGGAGCTCGACGACATCACCGGCCTGACCTTCGCCCCGGACTCCGAATCGCTCTACCTCTCGGCGCAGAACCGCGGCCAGGTGGACCTCTACAACCTGCGCCTCGCCGACGGGCACCTCGAAAGGCTCACCGACACACCCCACGTCGAGCTCTACCCCTCCGCCTCGCCCGACGGAAAGACCCTCGCCTTCTGCCTGGAAGAGGAGCAGGGCACCCACCTGGCCGAGCTCGACCTCGCCTCGGAGGGGATAACCGTCCTGACCACCGGAGTCGCGGAGGACCGCTACCCGTGCTACCTGCCGGACGGGAGCGGGATGGTCTTCTCCTCGGACCGCGTCGGACCCTCCAACATCTTCCTCCACGACCAGGCGACCGGGGCCGTCACCCAACTCACCGACTCCCTGCGGGACGTCTTCAACCCCGACGTATCGGCCGACGGCGAAAAGCTCTCGTTCAACTCGTACAAGGACATGACCTACCAGGTGTACGTGATGCCGCTGGCGGACGCCCTGGGGCGGCCCTACGAGCCGACACTGGCCGAGATCGCCCCGGAGGACTCCGGGATGCCGCCGATTCGCACCGGCTCCGAGATAGGCGACCTCTCCAAGTTGGGCGACCTCCACCCCTGGGAGTACGACCTCTCGATAGACGCCGGCACCCTCACCGCCGAGTACACGACGGGCGGCCTCTTCCGCGCCCTGGGTCTTTTGGAGGGCTCCGACACCCTGGGCGACCACCGCCTCTTCGTCGAGTTCGGCCTGGGCAGCATCTCGGACCTGACGGACCTGGACCTGGACGTCGGGTACTACTGGCTGAAGTACCGGCCCATCTACGGCGGCCGCTTCTTCAACTGGAACCAGTACTACCTCGTCACCGACGGCTACCTGCGCGAGCGGATCTCCGGCGGCCAGGCGAGCTTCTCATACCCCTTCTCCGAGACCCTGCGCGTCGAGGCCGCCATCACCGGCTACGAGTGGTCCCACGAGTTCACCTTCTACGACGGCAGCACGTACAACGACTACCAGAACGTCATCGGCCCCGGCGTCTCCCTGGTTTACGACGACACCACCTGGTCCTACTGGCACCCCGTCTCCGGCATCCGGGCCAAGGTCACCTACGACCGGCCCAGCTTCTTCCTCGGCTCCGACTGGGAGTTCAACGAAGTCTCCGCCGATCTGCGCGGCTACCTGCAATTCTTCAAGGACGCCGACGCCGGCCTCGCCCTGCGGCTTTCCGGCCTTTTCACCTTCGGCGGCGACCCCGTCGAGCCAACGTACTACCTGGGCGGGGCCTTCGACCTGCGCGGCTACGGCTACTCGGAATTTTCCGGCAACAACATCGCCCTGGCGAACCTCGAGCTCCGAATCCCCCTGATTAACAGCATAGACTTCGGCTTCCTGCCGGGGTTCATCATCGGCGACATCCGGGGGGTGGGGTTCATGGACGCGGGGCTGGCGTGGGATACCGGCGCCGACGTGAAGCTCTGGGAGACGGAGCCGGAGCTGCGTTTCCAGGATTTGAAGGCGAGCATCGGGTTCGGGATACGGTGGGCGTCGTTGGGGATACCGATACGGCTGGACTGGGCCTTCCCCTGGGACGGCACGGACTTCCAGGACGCCGTCTTCCACTTCACCCTGGGGTATGAGTATTAATATGGAACTCGATCAAATTGGAAACTGGACCGAGGTAAAACTAGAAATCATAAAAAAATATGCTAGTGCATACACAACAATATTATCAAATAAAGGTTACTCAAAATAGCCCTGTCAACGCTGTTGAAGTAATGCCACCATTTGATAAATTTTTATTTATCGATCTAAAGGGAAATAAAATAGATTATTTAAAAAATACTCTAGGAGAAAAAAAGACAATTAGATATGAGACAGGCGATTGTAATCCAATTTTATTAAATATCCTACCGAAAATAACTAAGGATAGAAGAGAAAGGGCATTATGCATTTTAGATCCTTACGGGCTTGATATAGATTGGAAGGTAGTTGAACTTGCTGGCACTATGGGTACTATTGAATTATTTTATCACTTTCCGATAATGGGCATCAATCGTTCTGCATTATGGCGGCGAAATCCAGATAATGTACCTCCTAAAAATGTAAAACGTTTCAACTACTTATGGGGTAGCGAGGGTTGGAAGAGAGTTGCATATAGAGAATATCAAGAAACACTCTGGGGTGAAACCGAAAAAGAAAAAATAACAAAGTGCGATTTAGCCATGGTTGAAGCATTCAAACAACACTTAATAAAAGATGCACATTTCAAATGTGTCCCTGACCCTATGCCTATGAAGCATTCAGGAGGTACAATCTATTACTTGTTCTTCGCAGCTCAAGTACCAGTTGCAGAGAAAATTATTCGGGATATCTTCAACAAATACCGATAATGGCTAGTTATTCCAAAATCGAGTGGACACGGGCGAGCTGGAACCCGGTGACCGGCTGCACGCCGGTTAGCGCTGGGTGCGACCACTGCTACGCCCGCCGCATGGCCCTGCGTCTCAAGGCCGCGGGAATGGAGAAGTACGCCCACGGCTTCGAGGTGACGCCCCACGAGCGGGAACTCCAAACCCCCGTCAAATGGAAGAAGCCCCGCGTCATCTTCACCTGCTCCATGGGCGACCTGTTTCACGAAGAGGTTCCCGACCAATTCATCGAACGTGTGTTCGACGTGATGAAAAAAACCGACCGCCACGTGTACCAAGTGCTCACCAAAAGGCCCGAACGGGTACTCGACCTAGCTCCCAGGCTTCCCTGGCCGGAGAACATCTGGATCGGCACGACGGTGGAGAAAGCCGACTGCCTCGGTCGGATAGAGAAACTGCGCCAGGTGCCCGCCGCGCTGCGCTTCTTATCCCTGGAACCGCTCCTGGGGCCGCTGACCGACCTCGACCTGAACGGCATCGGCTGGGTCATCGTGGGGGGCGAATCCGGCCCCGGAGCGCGGGAAATGAAGAAGGAATGGGCGATTGAAGTGCGAGACATCTGCCGGGACGCGGACGTGCCCTTCTTTTTCAAACAGTGGGGCGGCGTGCAAAAAAAGAAAAGAGGCCGCCACCTAGACGGCCGCCTTTACTCCGAGATGCCCGAAATACTCACCAAAGGCTCACCCCAACCGGCCTTCGTCCCGTAGCCCCCGGAAGAATTTCTCCATTAGCCTTCCGCACTCCTTGGCGCAAACGCCGGGGACGACCTCCAGCCGGTGGTTCAGCTTGTCCGCCCCGGCGAGCGCCACTGCGGAGCCCAGGGCGCCGAATTTCGGCGAGGGCGCCCCGTACACCAGCCGCTCCACCCGCGCCGCGTAGCACGCCCCCAGGCACATGGCGCACGGTTCAAGGGTGACGTAGAGCGCGCAGCCCGAGAGCCGCCAGCGCCCCAGGTTCATCGAGGCCTGGCGCAGGGCCAGCATCTCCGCGTGGGCCGTGGCGTCGGCCAGCCCCTCGACCCGGTTGCGCCCCCGGCCGACGACCTCACCCGAGTGGACGACCACCGCGCCCACGGGGGCCTCGCCGGCCTTCATCGCCAGGTGGGCCTCCTCCAGGGCCATCCCCATCCATTCAAGATCGGTCGGCATAATAATCGGCGTCATAGGTCGGAAACCCCCGTTCGGCGGCAATCCGGTTTAAGAAACGGCGCCAGCCGCAGGTGAAAGTTTCCAGGGTGGCGTACTGGAGAATCCACTCACGGGGGTGGTACTCGCAGCGGCGCTCCCAGGCCTCCCGAATCGCGTCGGCCACGGCGGGAAGGTCCGTCGGGGGAAGCCCGGGATCTATAACCCGCGCGTGACGACGGCAACCCCCGTCATCGGCTGCAAAAACACCCACCGAGGTGACCACGGCGGGGAGATCGGTCGCCATCGCTTCGAGCATGGCGTAGCTGTTGCCCTCCTTGGCGGCTATATGGAGGAAGAGGTCCCCCCGGCGCCAGCCTTCGGCCTCATCCTCCGGGCGACCACTCTTTACCCCCAGGAACTGGAAATCGAACTCCGGCAGCAACTCGGCCAGGAGCGGTATCAGGTTCTCCCGCTTGACCCGATCCGCCGCGGCGTGGATTACCACCGGTCTTTTGCCCGCAGGCTCGCGGCGCTTCGGCGGGTGAAAGAGCTCGGTGTCCACCCCGTGGCGGATCACGGTGACGGGTCGCTCGATCCCCATGAAGTCGGTCAGCTCCCAGGCCACGTGGTCGGCGCAGGCGACGACGGCGAGCCTCGGATTTTTCCAGGCGGCAGCCTGAATCCTCACCTCGACGCGATTCCTCAACCGCTCGTAGGAAAGGCCCTCCATGGCATGGTAACGCCGGGCCCAGGTGCCGTGCATCAGGCTTATCAGGGCGTATGCGGAGGACTCCGGGGAGAGCGCTCCCAGGTATCCGCCGTCCACCACCACCAGCCCTCCGTCGAGTCGGTGGGAACGCAACAAGTCGCGGCCAAGTTGCTTGAACAACCGGGGCCGGTCGGCGGCGGGGGCGTAGACCCGTGCCCCGAGGCAGCGGTGAAGGTGCCAGGCGAATTTCTCGACCCCGCCGAGATGGCCCTGGCAGCGGGAGTTCCTGCTGTAGTGAAAAAGCGGCATTGGGCGATTATAGCACGGGTGAGAAAGGCACCGCCCCAGGATAGGCTCGTCCCGAGAGCCGACCCACAGGCGATTCACGCACTTTTCTCCAAAATCCATTGACAGCCCCGACGGGCCGGGTCTATATTACCCGGCGAAATCGTGACCGGCAACACTTAACGAAAGATATTCGATGATTTCCCGGGATACCAAGCTCCGCGGCGTTCCGCCGATTGCCGTCAGCGGCGCCCCGTGCGCCGTGTGGGCGGCCATGGTGCGGCGGACTGCGCCCAGCGGAGTTCTTTTCTATACCCAGAGTCTATCCCGGCGGCGAAGTGGGCCTGCGTAATATTCAGACCCTGAATACGGGCACAACCGCCGCCGGGAACTCCGACGGCGGTTTTTTCACACTCGGAAAACGGCTCCTCCGGCGGGGGAACGAAACCAGGAGCGGGCGATGAGGGTACGGCGGTTCGAAGCGGGCGACCTTCCGGCGCTGGTGGAACTGCACAACCGGCGCTACCCGGATTGGCCGATGGCCGAGGAGTGCGTCGGGTGGGAGCGGCGGAGCCGGAGCGTGTTGGACTACCGCGAGACCTTCGTCGCCGAGGTCGCCGGCCGCCCCGCCGCCTACGCGGAGCTCTCCTCCTGCCGCGAGCACTCCCTACGGCCGGGTCTGTTCCTGCTAGAAACGACCGTCGCCCCCGCATACCACGACGGCGGTATCCGCGAGGGGCTGTGGGAAATCGTCGCCGAGCGCCTGGCACTCCTGCGCTGGACCAAGCTCGACGTCGGCTGCGACGAGGACGACCCCGCCACGTGCGAATGGCTGGAGCGGCACGGTTTCCGGCTCGAAAGCCGCGACTGCACCTGGCGGCTGGAGTTGAACGGTTACCGGAGCCCCGACGACCGGGACGCGGTGATGGCGCGGGTGCTCTCGGCGGGTTACACGCTGGACGGTCTCGCCGCCCTGGATGACCCGGCGAAGCTCCGGCGGCTGTGGGCCCTGCACGAGGAAGTCGCCGCCGACTTCCCCGGCCCCAACGCCTACCGCCGGCGGCCCTTCGAGGACTGGGAGCGCAGGCGCGCCGGCAACCCCACCGTGAGGGAGGAAACGACGCTCGTCGCCCGGCGGGGGGAGGAGTTCGTGGGGATGACCGAGCTGGGATTCTGGGCGGGGCCCGCGGGACCGGCGTACGTCGTCACCACGGGCGTGTTGGGGGAACACCGAGGCCGGGGGCTGGCCACGGCGCTGAAGTACCTCTCGGCGGAGTGGGCCGCCGAAAAGGGCGTACCGGCCCTTCTCACCGGCAACCACTCCGAGAACGAGCCCATCATCAACATCAACCGCCGGATGGGGTTCCGGCCGCAGCCGGACTGGCTCCACTGGACGCTCCTCAACCCAGGGGCGGTGCCCGACGGCGGTACCCTTGAAGGAGAACTATCATGAAAATCAGACGATTTCAGGAAACCGACCTCTCCCGGCGCCTGGAAATCTCCAACGCCTGCTTCCCCAACTGGACGGAGAGCCTGGAGAGCGCGCGCTACCAGCGCGGGACGCTCTCCAACGAAACATTCATCGCGGAGTTCGTCGCCCTGGAAGACGGGACGATCACCGGCTGCGCCAACCTCAGGTCCGAGGAGCGCCACTTCGTAGAGCCCGGCGTCTTCGGCCTGGAGGCGCACGTCCACCCGGAGCACCGGGGGAAGGGCCACGGCCGGGCGCTCCTGGACCTGCTGCTCGGCCACCTGGCTTACCTGGACTGGCGCCAGGTTTTGGCCGGCTGCCTGGACGATGGCGGCCCGGCGCGGGGGATGCTCGAGCGGCGCGGATTCGCCCTCGAGCAGACCGAGCTCTGCTCCCGGCTCGAACTGGGGAATTACTCGCCGCCCGCGGACCACGACGCCGCCCTGGCCCGATTCCATGAGCGGGGCTACCGGATGGCGACCTACGGCGGGCTGGACGACCCGGATAAAGAACGAAAACTCTGGGAGCTCTACGAGGAGATCGAGCACGACATGCCCGGCACCGTCGAGCACCGAAAGGCCGACCTGGCGGAATGGCGGGAGAAGATGGGCTCCCCGGCCCGTCGGATCGAGGAGATTCTGCTGGCCCTCGAGGGTGACGCGCTCGTCGGCCTCACCGAGCTCATCTTCCCCGCGGGGCCGGGGGGCCGCGCCGTCATCGAGTCCACCGGAACCCGGAAAGCCCATCGCGGGCGCGGCGTCGCCACCGCCCTCAAGTACGTCTGCGCGGACCGGGCCAAGGCGGACGGCGTGCCGGCAATCAACACCGGCAACGAGCGGAACAACGAGGCGATTCTGAAAATCAACCGCCGGCTGGGGTTCGAGCCGCTGCCGCCCTGGCTGGGCCTCTCGAAGAAAAGGGAGGGGTCCGATGCCGAACGGAAAGAAAGCGAACCGACAGCGTGAGCAAACGGCTCCCCCACCCGAAAGCGACGGCGCGGGAACCCCGGGAGGAGACATGAACGAGTGTGACGGACAAGCCCTGTGGTGCCGGGGTCTTTCCAAGACCTTCCGCAAGCGGGAGAAGGGTCGGCGGATCGAGGTCCCGGCCCTGGTCGGGGTCAGCCTCGAGATAGCCCGGGGCGGCATCTACGGCATCATCGGCCCCAACGGCTCGGGCAAGAGCACCCTGGTGCGGCTGCTCTCCACCCTTTTACTGCCCGACGAGGGCGAAATGCGCATCTTCGGCCACGACGTCGTCACCGAGGCGCAGCAGGTCAAGCGGATGATCAACCGGGTCTCCGTGGACGCCGCCTTCTTCAAAAAGCTCTCGCCGTGGGAGAACCTGATCTACGCCGCGCGGCTCTACGGCGGCGATCGGACCCAGGCCCGGGAGGAGGCCATGCGCATCCTCGAGGTCCTGGACTTCCCCGTGGAGAAGTTCTACTCGCCGATGCAGGAGCTATCCCGGGGCCAGCAGCAGAAGGTGGCCATCGCGCGGGCGATTCTGACCTCGCCGGTGCTCCTTCTTTTAGACGAGCCGACCACGGGGCTGGACCCGAAGTCCAAGCTCCAGGTGCAGGCCTTCATCCGGCGCCTGCGCCGCGACCACGACGCCACGATTCTTCTGACCTCCCACGACATGGAGGAGGTCGAGCGCATCTGCGACGTGATAGCGATTATGGATCGGGGCGCGATACTGGTCTGCGACACCGCCCGCGGCCTTCAGCAGCGCTACCGCGCCAACGGGAAGCTCCCCTCCCTGGAGGAGGTCTTCATCCGGGTGACGGGGCATGGCTGGGAGCCCGAGGTGGAGGAGGCCCGGGCCCTGGCCAGGAAACAGACCGATGAGGAACCGGCGGATGGCGGCGGCGGGACTTAGTCCCGCCCGTAGAGCGACCTGTCGCCCCCCCCGCCATAAAAGAGAAAGGAGGTCACCGTGGCCCGGAAAGAGACAATCCGGAAGGGCAACAATCGGCCGCTCGCCAGCTTCGCCCGCGAGGCCAAGGCCTCCTACGCCTTCGTCGAGCGCAACTTCCACCTGGTCAAGCGCTACATGGGCTGGGAGATAGTGTTCCTGGCGTACACGATCGTGAACACGCTGACCATCGGGCTCATCGCCGTGGGGGCCGGGGACCCGCAGCGCGTGCTGTACCTCGTCATCGGCGCGCTTCTGTGGGGCTACCTCTCGGTGCTCTTCGAGGTGGTGAGTGAGGACGTGGCCTGGGAGCGGTGGGAGGGCACCATCGAGTACACCTTCATGGCGCCGATCAGCCGGTTGACGCGGTTGGGCGGCACCTGCTCCTTCGCCGCCCTGTACGGCATCCTGCGCACGGCCATCGTGCTGGGCATCGTGGCGCTCTTCTTCGACCTCGAGCTGGGGCAGGCGAACATCGGCGCGTTCCTGGTGGTGCTGGCGGCCTCGAGCTTCGCCTTCATGGGGCTCGGGATCATCGCCGCCGTGCTGCCGCTGATCTCGCCGGAGCGCGGGGCCCAGGCCACCCACATCGTCCAGGCCCTGATCCTCTTGGTCTCCGGGGTGTACTACGAGGTGGACGTGCTGCCATCGTGGCTGCAGGCGATAAGTTACGCCAGCCCCGCGACCTATACATTAAGGGCCTGCCGCGCGGCGCTCCTCCGCGGGGCGTCCGTGGGCGACGTCCTGCCCGAGATTCTGGTCCTGTTGGGGATGGGCGTCGTGCTGATCCCGCTGGGATTGTGGATTTTCGGCCTGGCCGAGAAATACGCCAAGAAGACGGGGAAGCTGAAACGCAGTGGTTAAACTGACACGGAACTAAAAAAACACACCCGAAAGGGGTGCATAAGTGCAAGGAGAGAAGATGCTTTTCTATCAGGGATACCGGTTGCTGGCCGAGCCGCGTTCGCCTGCCAGAAGGAGCGCGGCCCGTCCGTCAAGGGGCGTGGAGATCGGGGTGCGGGTTCTGGGGTAAGAATCGAGCTGTCTATCGGAATAGCTCGGCGCCGTTTCTGTGCGCGATCTCATCGGAAACTGTGAAGCCACCGCGCCACCAGCCGCTCGGGTCTTGGTATCGGAACTGACTTCGTCGCAGATGCGTCATGTACCGAGCCTTCAGCGCCGCGTAGTTGCGAACATGCACGCTCGTTATGTGTCCCGCGCAGTATGTCTGGACCGCCATCGGGAAGAGCAACGCTGAGCAGAGAAGATCTGCGATCTGGATGCCGGCGTGGTTGTCGCTATGGCCGAAGAGCGGCATCTCCAGCAAATTGGGAAACGCGTCACCAACTGCTTGGAACTTCATCGTGAAAACCGAGTGGGAAACGTTGGTATTGACCGGTTTACTGCGACTGTCTGCCACCACAAAACCTTGTTCGCCGATTGCCTCAAGAGACCTCTGAAAAGTGGTGCAGATGTCCTGCATTGAGAAGGTGTAGACAGAACGACCGTCAAATGGTACGCCTATGCCCTTGATCCAAATTCTGCCGAAAAATTTGCCATCATGCTGATCAACCAGATAGAGAACTCCATCGAGAAATCCAAATGCGGCTCGCCGCGATCTATGCCCACCGATAGATGCGTTGCGACGGATATCAGCACCCTTAACTTCGACCAATATCGCATCCAGTTGGTAAAGGCTTGTATGCGCGCCGGGGAAGAACCTGCGCTTCAGTGCAATGAAGTCGCGAGTGATGTCACCGAGGTGCGACACGTCAAAGGAGACACCCGCGATAACGAAAACGGGCTGAATATCTGATATTAGTGATGGGAGGGCACCGAGACAACCAGCTTCATCAATGTAAAGGACTCTCACTCAACTCCTTAAACAACTACGGCCACCAAAAGTGGCCGTAGGGTCTGCCGCCTGGTCGAAGACCAGTTCGGCACGCAGCTTTCCTACGGGAAGTATACACGCTGCGGATCCTTTTTTCAACATGAAACACGAGCTTAACACTGAATTTTTTCTCGACTTTCCCCTAGGCAATTGCAGCCATTATTCTTAGTATTCCGTAACCCATTCCTCCCCTCACCCTGACCCTCTCCCACGGGGAGAGGGGACCGCTGCACACCCCCCCGGACCGCGCGGCGGGACTCACGCCCCGCGCATCGCCAGCTTCTCCTTCAGCCCGTACACCGCCCGGGTCCGCGACACGACCTCCTCCAACCCCGTGTCCATCCACTTGAGCTTGACCATACCCTTGTCGGCCTCCTCGGGCCCGATGACCGCCACCACGGGGATGCCGAGCTTGTCGGCGTACTTGAACTGCTTGGCCAGCTTGGCCGGCTCGAGGTAAATCTCCGTGGCCAGGCCCGCGTTGCGGAACTCGGCCACCATGTTCAGCTCGAAGGGCAGGGTGTCGCCGCCGAAGTTGGCCACCAGCACCTGCGTGCGGCAGGAGGTCTTGCGCACCATGCCGAGCTGCTCCAGGGCGGTGAAGATGCGGTCTATGCCGATGGTGGTGCCGGTGGCGGGGATGTCGCGGTTGCCGAAGCGGCCTATCAGGCCGTCGTAGCGTCCGCCGCCCGAGAGCGAGCCGATGTGCGGCTCGGAGGGGAGGACGGATTCGAAGATGGGCCCGGTGTAGTAATCCAGCCCCCGCGAGAGCCAGGGGGTGAAGACCCAGGTGTTGTCGGGCACGCCGAACCCGGCGATGGCGTCGAACAGCGCCCCGAGCGACAGCGCCTCCTCGTCGAAGTCCAGCACATCGGCCCAGTTGCCCAGAAGCTCCTTGGCCTTGGAGTGGCCCGCCCGCGCCCGGAGGTCGGCGGGCACGTCCTCGAAGACCCGCATCAACCGCTCGATTATCTTGGGCTCCAGCTTCAGCCCCTCGAGCTCCGACCGCACCCCGTCCATCCCGTCCCGGTCGTACTTGTCCAGCGACCGGCACACCGGCGCCAGCCACTGGCCGGGGTAGAGGCCCGCCCAGGCCACCACGCCGGCCAGGAACCGGCGGTCGTTCACCAGAATCAGGTACTTGCGCTCGCCGATGCCGAAGCCCAGCCGCCCGAGGACGTCGGCGGTGAGGGCGATTATCTCCGCGTCGGCCAGCACGCCCCCCACCCCCACGATATCCGCGTCGCACTGGAGGAACTCGCGGAAGCGCCCCTGCCGGAGCTGCGGACGGTCGGCCCGCCACACCGGCTGAATCTGGTACCGCTTGAAGGGCGTCGGCAGCTCGGGGTACTGTGCAATCACCCGCGCCAGCGGCACCGTCAGGTCGTAGTGCAGCGCCAGGGTCTTGCCGTCCCGGTAGGCCAGGGGGTATATGAGCTTGTCGGCCTCGCCGCCCGACTTGCCGGTGAGGATGTCCACGTACTCGAAGGCGGGGGTGGAGATGGGCGAAAAGCCGTAGCGCGAGAAGCTCTCGCGGATGGTGTCTAGGATGTCCTCGCGGGGGATCATCGCGCTGGGGAGAAAGTCGCGGGTGCCCTTGAAGATGCGCGGCTTGATTTCGTCCATGTTTCTCTTCCCCTACGGAAGGTCTCTCCCGCCCCGTCAATCATCCACGTCGCGGGGCGGCTCCAGAGCTAATAGTATGCTTCGGCGGGGCGCCGCAGTCAACCCCCGCCGTTGACCGGAGGCGCCCCGTTTGGTAACCCACGGCAATCGGCGGG
>JAPLSK010000167.1 GCA_026398675.1 bacterium
GCGTTCGGCGACGGGCGAGTCGGGGCGGGCGAGCTCGGCCCGGATGAGGTCCCCCGTCGAGAGGTGGGTCATCCCGCGGCGCAGCTCGAGGAACTTGGCGATGGAGCCCTTGCCGGCTCCGGGCGGTCCGAAGAGTACGAGAATCAAATCCGGCTCCCGGCAATCGGTCAAAGGGCCCTTGGGCGTCTTCCCCAGGGGCCCCGTCGGTTGTTGTGCGTCCTTTGGCTTTACCGGCGGCCGCGGATGCGCCCCTTCTTCAGGAAACCGTCGTAGTGGCGCATCAGCATGTGGCTCTCGATCTGGCGTATGGTGTCCAGCGCCACGCCCACCACGATCAGAAGGCCCGTGCCGCCGAAGGTTATCGGCGACTTGAAGATGACCGCCATCACGACCGGCAAGAGGGCAATTAACGCCAGGAAGACCGAGCCGGCCAGGGTGATGCGGGTCAGGACGCGGTCTATGAAAAGCTCGGTGTTCTTCCCCGGTCGGATGCCGGGGATGAAACCGCCGTACTTCTTCATGTTGTCCGCCAGGTCCGCCGGGTTCAGGACGATGGCGGTGTAGAAGTAACTGAAGAAGATGATCATCCCCCCGTAGACAATCATGTAGAGCCAATTGCCCGGGGAGAGCCACCCGGCGAGGGTCTTCAGCCAGTCGGCGTCGGTGAACATCAGGATGGTGTTGGGGAACATGATCAGCGCGCTGGCGAAGATGATCGGGATAACGCCGGCGGTGTTGACGCGCAGGGGAATGTGGGTGGACTGCCCCCCGTAGATTTTACGCCCGACGATGCGCTTGGCGTACTGTACGCGGATTTTGCGCTGCCCCTGCTGGATCACCACGACCCCGGCCACCACGACCACCATCACAAAGAGAATCACGGCGATGTTGACCAGGTTCGTGTCGCCCGCGCCTATCTTCTCCATGGTCAGAGTCACGTCCGCCGGAATGCGGGCGATGATGCCGATGAAAATAATGAGTGACATCCCGTTACCGATACCGGCATCACCCTCCTTGGAGAGCTTCTCCAGGGCGGGCACGACCGCGGTGAGGAGCTGGATGATGATCGAGGCGGAGATGTAGGGCATGATGCCCAGGGCGAAGATGGTGGCCTTGCGGAGGTTGCCGGCGGCGAACATGTCTATGAAACCGAAGAGGCCGCCCTGGGCGTTCTGGTTGAACCAGGCGGACAGGACGCCGGCGTTGACGCCGGGTACGGGGATGTGGCCGCCCACGCGGTATACGAAGAAGATGGCGATGGTGAAGAATATGCGCTGGCGGAGTTCGGGGATGGCCAGCATGTTCCGGATGCTCTTAAACACTAGACGACCACCGCCTTCCCTCCCGCGGCCTCGATTTTCTTGGCGGCTCCTGCGCTGAACGCGTTGGCCCGCACCTCATAGGCCCCGGTCACCTCTCCGGTCCCCAGAATCTTTACCCTCTGGGCGCAGGGCGCGACGCGGCGCTTGGTCTTCAGGAAATCTATGTCCACGGTCCCGGTCGCCCCGAGGGCGTCCAGCTCGCCCACGTTCACGTGGTCGAAGCCCTTCTTCTTCTGTCCGACGCGGGACTGAAATCCTCGCTTGGGCAGCCGGCGGAAAAACGGCATCTGCCCGCCCTCGAACCCGCGGCGCACGCCGCCGCCCGAGCGCGAGTTCTGGCCGTCCATCCCCCGACCGGAATAGGTGCCGCTACCGGAACCGTTCCCCCGGCCGATCCGCCGCCGCTTTTTCATGTTTCCGGAAACCAGGTCCATGACCGCTCCCACCTCGAGGCGTCCGTCGGACACCCCACCCCTCGCCCGCACCGCCGATCTGTTCCCGCCGGGGCGGACTTCCGGGGCGTCGTTACACGTTATTATTCGACCGCCTCCACGCGGACCAGGTGCCGTACGTGGTAGATCATGCCCCGTATCTGTGGGGTGTCGTTGTGGATGACGGTGCGTCCGATGCGCCCCAGGCCGAGGGTCCGCAGGGTGACCTTTTGCCGCAGGATGTGGCCTATCTGGCTCTTGACCTGGGTTACGGAGAGCTTTAGCTTTGCTTTAGGCATCTTCGTTCTCCGCGCCGCCGGTGCTGTAACCGGTCATCTTCTCCTCCACCGGCTCGGGGGCCTTCTCGGGCTCGTCCTTGGCGAGGTGGCTGAAGGTGTAGTAACCGTGGTGCCGCATGGTCGGCCGCTTGCCGCGGCGCTTGGCCACGCTGTCAATGCTCATCAGGTTCTCGAGGGCGTCGAAGACGGCGTGCACCACGTTGTGGGGATTGTTGGTGTTGAGGGTCTTGGTGAGGATGTCGCCGATGCCGGCCACCTCGAGTATTGCGCGGACGGCGCCGCCCGCGATGACGCCGGTGCCCGGTGCGGCCGGTTTCAAGAGTACGCGGCCCGCACCCGAATGCCCCTCGATACCGTGGGTGATGGTCGAGCCAATCATGGGGACCTTGATCATGCGCTTCTTGGCGACCTCGATCCCCTTGCGCACTGCGTCCGGCACCTCGGGGGCCTTGCCCAGGCCCCAGCCCACGCGGCCCTTCTTGTCGCCCACGACGACGAGGGCGTTGAAGGCGAAGCGCCGGCCGCCCTTAACCACCTTGGCCACGCGGTTTATCGCGATGACCCGATCTTCCAGATCGCCCAGGATTTCCTCGCGCTTCATGGGTCTCCTAGAACTTGAGCCCGGCCTCGCGGGCGGCCTCGGCGAGGGCTTTGACCTTGCCGTGGAACTTGAACCCGCCGCGGTCGAAAACGACGTTCGTGATGTTTTTCCCCTTGGCCCGGTCGGCAATGAGGGCGCCCACCTTGACCGCCGTCTGACGATTCGCCGTGACGGCCGCCCCTTCGGAACGCAGGTCGAGGGTGCTGGCCGAGGCCAGGGTGTGTCCGGCCTCGTCGTCTACGAGCTGGACATAGAGGTGCCGGTTCGAGCGGAAGACCGCCATCCGCGGCCGCTCGGCCGTGCCCTGCACCCGCTTGCGAATGTGGAAGTGCCGCCGGGAACGCAGCTTCTGTTTGACTAGCATCTTCTGACTCCGGTCCTAAACCGACCTACGGGCTGAATTATTGTTGATTGTGTCCCGGCTCCCGCCGGGCTGCCTTCCAAGCGACTGAAGTCCCGGTCCGACTCACCCGACGACCCCGGCCCCCGAATTAGCGGTCCCCCACTCTACCGCCCACGTCAGACGGGGTTTAACGACCCCGGACCCGCCGGCCCACTTTCTCAAGCAGCAGAAGATCCGGCTCGCCTCACCCGACGACCCCGGCCCCCGATACAGGCCCACTTTATTTGACGTTGGCCTTGCCCGCCTTCTGGCGGACCCACTCGCCGTCGTAGCGGATGCCCTTGCCCTTGTAGGGTTCGGGCGGGCGGATGCGGCGCACCTGGGCCGCGATCTCGCCCACGAGCTGTTTGTCCGGACCGGAGATGGTGACGATGGTGAAGTCGCCCCGCTGCACGGTGGAAAAAGCGACCGTCGCCGGCGGCTCGACCGTCACCTGGTGGCTGAAGCCCACGTTGAGGACGAGGTTGTGGCCCTCGACCTTGGCCCGGTAACCCGTGCCGCGTATCTCCAGCTTCTTCTCGAAGCCCCGGGACACCCCATTGACCAGGTTGGCGATGAGGCTGCGGTTGAGGCCGTGGCGGGACTTGGCCAACTTGGTGTCGTCGGGCCGGGAGACGATGACCTTCCCCCCCTCGACCGTCGCGGTGATGGGATCGGTGAGTTCGAGGGAGAGCTCGCCCTTTGGGCCTTTGACGCTCACGCGGCGCCCGTCCACGGTGACCTGCACCTTGTCGGGTATCTCGATGGGTTTCATTCCGATGCGGCTCATGACGGCTCCTGTTTACCAGACGCGGCAGATCAGCTCTCCGCCGACCCCCTCGCGCCGCGCGGTGTAGTCGGGGAGGACCCCCTTCGAGGTGGACAGCACCGCCACCCCCAGCCCGTTCATCACGTAAGGTATCTTATCCCGCCGGACGTAGACCCTCAGACCCGGCTTGGAAATCCGCTCGAGGCCCCGGAAGGCCGGTTTCCCACCCGTGGTGTACTTGAGGTCCACCTGGATGGACCGGTGGGGGCCGCCGTCCTCCGATTCGAGGGCGTAGCCGTCGAGGTAGCCCTCCGCGATCAGGAGCTTGACGAGGGCCTCTTTGAAGTTCGAGTGACTGACGCTGACCTGTTTGTGCCCCGCGCGGGCTGCGTTGCGCACGCGGGTCAAAAGGTCGGCGACTGGATCGGTCATCACCATGAAAAACCTCTACGTGAGGGGAAATGCGTCATCCATCTCGTTGTTCCCGGTCTCCGGCATCGAAACGGCCGCGGGAGGGGGAACGCATCAATCAATCTGAGCTGATTCCGGCCTTCGAATCCTCTCCGGGTGCGCGGATCTTCGAACATGGACACTGTGGCCCATTCGCCGCGTTATGGCACCTCGCCTACCAGCTCGCCTTGGTGATCCCCGGGATCTTCCCCTCGAGGGCGAGGTTCCTGAAGCAGATGCGGCACATGTCGAAGCGGCGGTAGTAGGCGCGGGCCCGTCCGCAAAGCGGGCAGCGGTTGTAGCGCCGCACCTTGAACTTGGGCTTGCGCTTCGCCTTCTCGATCAAGCACGTCTTCGCCAACGGGTCTCCTTCTAACGGTTCGGGCGGCGGAAGGGCATCCCGAGCTCGGTAAGAAGCGCCTTCCCCTCCTCGTCCGTCCCGGCGGTGGTGCAGATTGTCACCGTGGTGCCGGCGATGGAGGCGATGTCGTCGTAGTCAATTTCCGGAAAGATGAGCTGCTCGTTGAGCCCCAGGTTGAAGTTCCCCCGGCCGTCGAATGAGCGGTCGGGCATGCCGCGGAAGTCGCGAATCTGGGGGATGGCGAAGTTGACCAGACGATCGAAGAACTCGTACATCCGGTCGCGGCGCAGCGTCACTTGGCAGCCGATGATGAAACCGGCCCGGAGCTTGAACTGGGCGATGGACTTGCGGGCCCGGGTCAGAATCGGCTTTTGGCCGCTGATCGCGGTCAGGTCGGCGACGGCGCCCTCGATGGCCTTCGGGTTGTCCTTGGCCGTCCCGATGCCGCGGTTGAGAACGATCTTATCCAGGCGCGGGATCTGCATGGGGTTGGAGTATCCGAAGCGCTTCGTGAGGGCCGCCCGGACCTTGGTATCGTAGATTTCTTTCATCCTGGGGGCCACGGATCCTCCTAGACGAACTCGGCGCCGCACCGCTTGCAGACGCGGAACCGCTTGCCGTCCACATGACTGACGCCCAGCCGGGTGGTCTTCGAGCACTTGGGGCAGACGAACATCACGTTGGAAAGCACGATGGGGGCCTCGATCTCGATGATTCCGCCCTGAACGTCCTGCTTCTTCTGGCGCTGGTGCTTCTTGGTGAAGTTGAGCCCCTGGACGATGACCTGGGTCCGCGCGAGGTTTATCTTGAGAATCTGACCCCGGTTCTTCTTCGAGGTGCGCTCGGAGCCGGAGATCACCTCCACGGTGTCCCCCTTGCGCAGTCGCGTGACGCGGGCCATCAGAGCACCTCCGGGGCCAGGGATACTATCCGGTTGAATTTCTTCTCGCGCAGCTCTCGGGCCACGGGTCCGAAGACACGGGTGGCGACGGGCTCGCCGGTCTCGTTTATCAGGACCACGGCGTTGTCGTCGAAACGGATGTAGGAGCCGTCCTTGCGGCGGATTTCCTTCCGTGTTCGCACGACGACGGCCTTTATGACCGTGCCTTTCTTGACGTTGCTCGTGGGCAGCGCCTCCTTGACCGTGACGACGATGATGTCGCCGACGGAGGCGTAGCGCCGCCGGGTGCCGCCCAAGACCTTGATGCACAAAGCCTTTTTGGCGCCCGAGTTGTCGGTGATGTTGACGACGGTTTCCTGCTGGATCATCTTCCAAACCCCCTGGCGCCGGCGGTCGGCGCGGTGCGGGGGACCGGTTCGGGGAGCCTCGCATCGTGTCCCTCATTCAGGGCGCGTATGCGTCGCAGCGGCTGTTACCGCTTCGGGCTCCGGGTTACGGACGCTCTCGCGAAAATCAAAAACCTTCTAGCCGACGGCCCGCTCGAGTATCTCCAAGACGCGCCAGTTCTTCCGCTTGGACAGCGGGCGCGTCTCCTCGATGAGGACGAGATCGCCGGCGTGGCAGGCGTTCTCCTCGTCGTGGGCCATGAACCGACTGGTGAGGGTCACGGTCTTCTTGTACAGAGGATGGGCCTGGCGGCGCTCGACGACGACCACGACGGTCTTGGCGTGCGCGTCGCCGGCGACTCTTCCCGTACGGCGTTTCCGATTGACGCCCATCGCTTAACCCCCGCTCTGGGCTGCCCTCTCGCGCTCGGCGAGAAGGGTATTGATCCGGGTGATGTCCTTGCGCACTATCTTGATGCGGCCCGGGTTCGTCAACTGCTTCATCTGGAGCTGGAAACGCAGGTTCATCAGCTCCTCGGAGAACTCCTGGTGCCGGCTTATGAGCTCGGCGTCGGTCATCTGGCGTAGTTCCTTGGCCTTCAAGACGGCTCCTTTACCTCTCCACGAAGCGTGTCCGTATGGGGAGCTTGTGCCCGGCGAGGCGCATGGCCTCGAAGGCGACTTCGTAGGGGACGCCGTCGAGCTCGAACATGATCATTCCGGGCTTGACCACGGCCACCCATCCCTCGGGCGCGCCCTTCCCCGACCCCATGCGAACTTCCTGGGGCTTCTTGGTGTAGGTCTTCTGGGGGAAGATGCGTATCCAAACCTTCCCGCCACGCTTGACGTGGCGACTGATGGCGATACGGGCGGCCTCTATCTGGTTGCCTGTAATCCAATGGGGCTCGAGGGCCATCAGCCCGTACTCCCCGAAGTTTATATTGCACCCGCGTAGGGCCTTGCCCCGCATCCGGCGTCGCTGGTGCTTGCGCCACTTGCTCCGCTTGGGGATAAGCATGGCTACTCCTTCTTCTCCCCACGTTGGGACTGGTCGGAGCCGCGGTTATCATCCCTACGCTGGGGGGGCCTGTTACGCGGTGGGCGCCGGACGTCTTCCCGGTCGCGCGTTCCTCCCGAGGGGGCGTTGACCGGCTCGCCGGTCAGGGTGTTCGAGTCGGGGAGCCGCTCGCCCCGGAAAATCCAGACCTTGACCCCGATCTTGCCGGCGGTGGTGGCGGCCTCGGTGAAGCCGTAGTCAATGTCGGCGCGCAGGGTGTGGAGCGGGACCCTTCCGGCGATGTAGCGCTCGGTGCGGCTCATCTCGGCCCCGCCCAGGCGGCCCGAGCAGATGATCTTTATCCCCTCGGCGCCGCGCCGCAGGGCCGACTCCAGCACCTTCTTCATCGCCCGTCGGAAGCCGATGCGCTTCTCGAGCTGGGAGGCCACGTTCTCGGCCACCAGCAGGGCGTTTTTCTCGGGGTCGCGCACCTCGTCAATGAGGACCTTGACCGGTTTTTTCAGCTCGGCGGCGATGTCGTCCCGGAGCTTGTTCACCTCGGAGCCCTTGCGGCCGATGATTATCCCCGGGCGGCTGCAACGGATTATCACCGTCACCATGTTGGGCAGGCGCTCGAACTCGATCGAGGAGACCCCCGCGGCGAAGAGCTTCGCTTTGAGCTTTTTGCGCAGGAGCAGGTCCTCGTGGAGCTGCTTGCTGTACTCCCGCCCCCGCGCGAACCAGCGGGATTCCCAGGGCTTGGAGTACCCGAGCCTGAAACCGATGGGGTGGGTCTTCTGTCCCATGGAGGCGCTACTCCTCTTCCTCGGTAGCCGTGGGATCGTTCAGATAAACGAAAACGCGGCTGGTCATTTTGCGGACGCGTCCGAACATGCCCTTGGCCTTGTAGCGGATGCGCTTGAGCGTGGGCCCCTGGTTGACCTGGACCTCGCCGACGACGAGGGCGTCGAGGTCGAGGACGCCGTCGAGGTCGTTGCTGGCGGCGTTGGCCAGGGCCGATTTCAGGAGCTTCCCCATGATCGGGGCGGCCCCGGAGTTCATGTGCCGGCAGAGGGCGATGGCCTCGTTGACATTGCGCCCGCGGACCACGTCGGCCACCCGGCGCAGCTTGAAGGGCGAAATCCGCACGTATCGGTTACTGGCTTTCATCGCGTACTCCCCCGCTTAAATCCGGGGTCGGGGCTCGAGAGCCGCCGTTACTTGAGGGCGGTGGACCGGGAGGATTTTCCGCCGTGGACGCGGAAGGTGCGCGTCGGCGCGAACTCGCCCAGCTTGTGGCCCACCATCTCCTCGGTAATGTATATCGGGACGTGCTTGTGACCGTTGTGAACGGCGACGGTGTGCCGGATGAACTCGGGCGGGATTGTGGAGCGCCGCGCCCAGGTCCGGAGCACCTTGTGTTCGCCCGTCGCGTTGAGCTCTTGGATTTTCGCCAAAAGCTTCGGATCCACGTACGGCCCTTTTTTGACGGATCTAGACAATCTTACTCCGCGTGTCCGTTGAACCTCTGTCGGTGGAACCTTTTTTAACCACGGATGGCCCGCCGTCCAACGACCTTTTACCCGGGCCTCCGCAACCTTTACTATCTCATCGGCGCGCTCGCCGTTGCATTACAAACCCGCCCCCTCGCGCGTCACTTAGGACCCAACCCGTTAAATGTCCCGCCCCCCTTAACCGGCCTCCGCGTTACTCGCGACTCGACCCGGTCAATGGTCCGCCCCCCTTAACCGGCCCAACCGGCCTCTAGAGCTTGACCTGGCCCTTGGCGCGTCCGCCGGCCTGCTTGCCGCGACGGCGGCCCAGGACCATGTAGCGGTTGGGACCCTTGCGGGTGCGGAAGCCCTTGGTGGGCTGGCCCCAGGGTGAGACGGGGTGCCGACCGCCGCCGGTCTTCCCCTCGCCTCCGCCGTGGGGGTGATCCACGGGGTTCATTGCGCATCCGCGGACCTTTGGCCGGCGCCCCATCCAGCGGCTTCGTCCGGCCTTGCCCAGCGAGATGCGGTTGTGCTCGGACAGGGACACGGTGCCCACGGTGGCCCGGCAGTCGAGGTGGATGAGCCGAACCTCGCCGGAGGGGAGGCGGATGTGGGCCCAGTCGCCGTCCTTGGCCGCCAAGCGGACCCAGGTTCCGGCGGAGCGGGCCAACTGGCCGCCCTTGCCGGGTTTCATCTCCACGTTGTGTACCAGGTGGCCCAGCGGCATGAAGCGGAGCTTCATCGCGTTGCCCGGCTTGACCTCGACCTCTTCGCCGGAGATGACGGTGTCGCCGACCTTGAGGCCCTTGGGCTGGATGATGTAGCTCCACTCGCCGTCGATGTACTTGAGCAGTGCCAGGTTGGCCGAGCGATTGGGGTCGTAATCTATGCTGGCCACGACGGCGGGGACGCCGTCCTTGGTGCGCTTGAAGTCCACGAGGCGAATCTGGCGCTTGTGCCCGCCGCCTCGGCGGCGCATGGTGACGTGGCCATCGTTGTTGCGGCCGCCCGAGGAGCTCTTGGCCAGCCGAAGCGATTTCGGCGAGCGCTCCTTGGAGAGGTCGGGGGTGACCAGCCGGCTCGCGTGGCGTACTCCGGCCGAAGTCGGCTTCATCTTCTTGACTGGCATCTTCGACCTCCCGGGCCGGCGTGGCTGCGGGGAGTTGGTTATTCGTGGACCCTTACTAAGGAACGGCTCGGCATTACTCGAAGGCAGTTCGATGGAGCATTCGCGGCCGACGATTGCCGGTTATTCCACCCGGTTCGCCGTAATTTACCGATTAAAAAAGGATCTCATTTTTCGCAGGCGGCGCGGCGTTTAAAAAAACTTGGAAGCCGACCCCGGTGCGCATTGACGATTACGTTCAACATCCCGAGCGTTAACGGCTGACCCGACTCCCCCCCAGGCAAACCGACTCCCCCGACCGGCCCTAGGCGCTCTCGAAGAGGGCGATGTGCTGCCCGGCGGCCAGGGTGACCACGGCCTTCTTCCACTTCGGCGTGTAGCCCACCTTCATGCGGACGGTGCGCTTCTTGCCGCGGAAGCAGGCGGTGTTGACGCGGAGGACCTTGACCTTGAAGGCCTGCTCGACGGCGCGCTTGATTTCGATTTTGTTCGCGTTCGGGACGACGACGAAGGCGTAGCGGTTCTCTTTCTCGCGCTTGATGGCGGCCTTGTCGCCGATCACGGGGCGCAGGAGGATGTCGTAGGGCTCCCTCATCTGACCCACCCCTTGATGTTCTCAGCGAGCCGGAGGGCGGCGGCCTTGGAGAAGACGAGTTTTCCGTGCCACATGACCATGTAGGCGTTGAGGTCGTCCACCCGGGTCGTGCTTGCGCCGGGGATGTTCCGGCTGGCCAGCCAGAGCCCGCGGTCGGCGTCGTCGGTGACGAAGAGCGGTTTCTGGGCGGCGTCTAGCTTTGCGAGAAGGGACGCCACCTCGCGGGTCTTGTTCTCGGCGAGGACGATCTCGTCCACGACCTTCAGGCTGCCGAGACGGTATCCGAGGGCCTCGATGAGAGCGCGGCGCTTCATCTTCGTCGGTGTGCGCTGGGTGTAATCGCGGGGCTGGGGGCCGAAGGTGATTCCGCCGCCGACCCACAGGGGGCTTCGGCGTGAGCCGTGACGTGCCCGGCCGGTCCCCTTCTGCCGCCAGGGCTTGCGTCCGCCGCCGGCGACCATGCCGCGGGTTTTGGTGGCGGCGGTTCCGCTGCGCCGGTTCGCCATGTACGCCCGCACCACGTTGGAGACGGTGACGGTGACCTCGTCGAGCGCTTCCACGGGGAGCTTGATCTCGCCCACCTTGGAGCCTTCGCGGTTGAGGACGTCAACGGTAACCATGGTATCCCCTTACTCGCCCTTCGCGTCGCCTCTGCGGCCGACGCGGACGACTATCCGGCCGCCCTTGGGTCCGGGGACGGCGCCCCGGACGTAGAGGAGGTTGTTCTCGGCGTCCAGGCGGACGACGGAGAGGTTGAGCACGGTGAAGCGGTCGTTGCCGTAGTGGCCCGGCATGCGCTTGCCCTTCACGACTCTTCCCGGGAAGGCGCAGGCTCCGATGGAGCCGGGCGCGCGGTGGAACTTGGCGCCGTGTGTGGCGGGCCCGCCGCTGAAACCGTGCCGCTTGATGCAGCCGGCGAAGCCGCGGCCCTTGGTCACCCCGCGCACGTCCACCGACCGGATTTCTGCGAAAGCCGTGACGCCCAACACGTCGCCTATCTTGTGCTCGTCGCCCGGATCGCAGGACACCTCGGCCATCCAGCGGGTCGGAGTGAGGCCGTTCTTGGCGAACTGACCGGCGCGCGGCTTGGAGACCCGGGCCGGGGCGACCTCGCCGAATCCGATCTGCAGGGCCTCGTAGCCGTTCGCGGCGGCGGTGCGCAACCCCGCGATGGTGCAGGGGCCGACCTCGAGGACGGTGACCGGGACCACCCGGTCCTCGTCGAACACCTGGGTCATGCCCAGCTTTCGGCCTAGAAGCTCTCTAACCACGTTCCACCTCGCTTGCGCCCTAGAGTTTGATGTCCACGTCCACCCCGGCGGGGAGGTCGAGGCGCATCAGGGCGTCGGTGGTGTCACCCGTAGGGTTCAGGATGTCCAGCATCCGCTTGTGGATGCGCATCTCGAACTGCTCGCGTGACTTCTTGTCTATGAACGGCGAGCGGTTGACGGTGAAGCGGTGGATGCGCGTCGGCAGAGGCACCGGCCCCACCACAATAGCTCCGGTTGAACGCACGGTTTCGACGATGCGCGCCACCGAGCGGTCCAGAAGCCGGTGATCATACGCCCGCAGGCGAATGCGTATCTTGTCGCTCTTGGCCATAACACTCTAATCCTTCGGGGTCCGGGCCTCTGTAAAGAACCCGGCGAATCCGAAACCGTTTCCCTATCCGGGGCTCCAAACGGTGCCCGGCGAGTCCGAAACCGTTTCCCTGTCCGACCTTCCGGGGTCCGGGCCTCAATAAGGAGCCTGGCGAGTCCGAAACCGTCCCTCTGTCCGGGGTTCCCTAAAGTACGGCTAATCCGAAACCGTTTCCCTGTCCGACCTTACGGGTTCCGGCTTCTATTCAAACCCAGCGAATCCGTAACTGCCCTTCTATCCGGATACTCCGAAACAGCCCCCCGACCAGTCAGCCGACTTTACTTGAGGATATCGGTGACGACGCCGGCGCCGACGGTGCGGCCGCCCTCGCGGATGGCGAAGCGCAGTTCCTTCTCCATGGCGATGGGGGTGATGAGCTCCACGGTCATCCTCACCGTGTCGCCGGGCATGACCATCTCGGCGTCCTGGAGCTCGGCGATGTTGCCGGTGACGTCGGTGGTGCGGAAGAAGAACTGGGGCCGGTATCCAGGGAAGAAGGGTGTGTGTCGGCCGCCTTCTTCCTTGGTCAGGATGTACACCTGGGAGGTGAACCTCGTGTGCGGTGTGATGGAGCCCGGAGCGGCCAGCACCATTCCGCGCTGGATGTCCTTGCGCTCGGTGCCGCGCAGGAGGCATCCCACGTTGTCGCCGGCCTGGCCCTGATCCAGGAGCTTGCGGAACATCTCGACGCCGGTGACGGTGGTGGATTCGATCTTGTCGCGCATGCCCACGATGTCCACCTTGTCGCCGACCTTGATGATTCCGCGGTCTATGCGGCCGGTGCTGACGGTCCCGCGCCCGGTGATGGTGAAGACGTCCTCGATGGGCATCAGGAATGGCCTGTCGGTGGCGCGCTCGGGCAGCGGGATGTAGTTGTCCAGGGCGTCGAGGAGCTCGAAGATGCATTTGATGTCGGGATCGTTCTTGTCGCCGGTGCCCTTCTCCAGGGCCTTGAGGGCGGACCCTTTGATGAAGGGGACTTCGTTGCCGGGGTACTCGTACTGGGTCAGCAGATCCCGGCACTCCATCTCGACCAGCTCCAGGAGCTCGGGGTCGTCGAGCATGTCGGTTTTGTTCAGGAAGACGATGATGTAGGGCACGCCGACCTGCCGGGCCAGGAGGATGTGCTCTCGGGTCTGTGGCATGGGCCCGTCGGCGGCGGAGACGACGAGGATGGCCCCGTCCATCTGGGCGGCGCCGGTGACCATGTTCTTGACGTAGTCGGCGTGGCCCGGGCAGTCCACGTGCGCGTAGTGCCGCTTCTCGGACTGGTACTCCACGTGGGCGGTATTGATGGTGATGCCGCGCTCCCGCTCTTCCGGGGCCTTGTCGATCTCGTCGAAGCTGACGTAGGTGGCCAGGTTGTGGTGCGACAAGTTCAGCGTAATGGCCGCCGTGAGGGTCGTCTTGCCGTGATCCACGTGACCGATGGTGCCCACGTTGATGTGGGGCTTGGTGCGCTGGAATTTTTCCTTAGCCATCTTGGCCTCCTAATCAAACGGCTGGAGAGCCAGTGTGACGTAAAGTCAACGTTAAAAAGAGCTCTGGAACCTTGAACGGTTGAAGTCTTCAAGCCGCGCCGCGGGCATGAACGGCCTTTTGCGCGGGGGCGGTGCAATATAACACATCTCGGCGCGGATTACCAGCCTGACGGTACGTTTTTTTCCTCCCCCGACTTGGGGGCGGGAACGGCGGCGATTGACGGACGATTACGAGACAACGCAAGACTCTCAATTTCAAGTGATTCGGTCACCACCACCGGGCGGTCGAATCCTCGGGCACCGGCGCGTAGCGCTCGAACTGCATGTGGTAAGAGGCACGACCCTGGGTCAACGAGCGCACCGCCGTCGAGTAGCCGAACATGGCCGATAGCGGCACCCGGGCGTCCGCCACCTGGGAACCGGCCAGGATCCGGGTCTCGGTTATCTGCCCCCGGCGGGTGGAGAGGTCCTTGAGCACGTTGCCCAGGAACTCCTCGGGGCAGGTGACCTCGAGGCTCATCACCGGCTCCAGGACGAGGGGTCCGGCTTTGGCGCATGCCAGGTGGAATGCGCGGAAGGCGGCCGCTCGAAAAACATCGGAGGAGGAGAGCGCCTCGTCAAACCCCGCGTCCACCAGACGGCTCCGCACGTCCACCATGGGGTACCCGGCCACGACGCCCACCTGCATCCCCTGGCGGCAGCCCTCCTCGATGGCCTCGTGGTAAGGCTTCGGCAGCCCATCCACCCATCCGGAGAAGGAGAATCCCTCCCCGTGGCCCGCAGGCTCCACGGCGATGCGGACCTTCGCGTACTGCCCCTTGCCGACGAGCTGGCGGTCCAGGATGAACTCGTCCTCGCCGGGACCGGAAACGGACTCCCGGAAGGCAATCTGGGGCTCGCCCACCCGGCAGCGGACGCCGAATTCCCGCTGGAGCCGGTCCACGATTATCTCCAGGTGGAGCTCCCCCATGCCGGAGATGATGCGCTGGCCGGTCTCGGCGTCCTCGGCCACGGTGAATGTGGGGTCGTCCTCGGCCAGGCTCTCCAGGCCGTCGGCGAGCTTCTTCTCGTCGGCGGTGGAGCCGGGCTCGATGGCCACCCGCATGACCGGCTCGGGGAACTCTATGGTCCCCAGGGCGATGGGGTGGTCTCGGTCGCAGAGGGTGTCACCGGTGCGGCAGCCCTTTAAACCGACGGCGGCGCCGATTTCCCCGGGGCCCAGTTCCGCGATGTCGGTCTTCCGGTTGGCGTGCATCTCCAGGAGGCGTCCCACGCGAACCCCGCGCCCGGTGTGGCTGTTCAAGAGCGAGTCTTTGACCTTCAGCGTCCCCGAGTAGGTGCGGAAAAAGGTCAGCTTTCCGAAGAAGGTGTCGGCGGCCGTCTTGAAGACGTAGGCCGTCAGTGGCGCGTTGGGGTCCGGCTTGCGCTCTTCCTCCCGCTCCGTTTTGGGATTGATCCCCTTCACGGCGCCGCGGTCGAGGGGGCTGGGGAGGAAGTCCACCACGGCGTCGAGGACCGGCTGGACGCCCTTGTTTTTCAGGGCGCTCACGGCCAGCACGGGCTGGATTTCCCCGGCCAGAGTCCCGCGGCGCAGGCCGGCGCGGATATCATCGGGGGTTATCTCCCCGCCGTCGAGGTACTTCTGCATG
>JAPLSK010000168.1 GCA_026398675.1 bacterium
GTTCTCCACGCTCTGAACCCGCTCGAGCTCCTCGCCCAGCCTCCCCGCGGTCGCCAGGGCGTCCTCCAGGGCGGATCGCTTGTCGAAGAGGCTCTGCAGCCGGTCGTCGAAGGAGGCGGACTCGAGGCGGAGCTTCGCGAGCTTCTCCTCGAACTGGCCGACCTCGGCCAGCCGCTCCCGGAGGGTGTTGGTGCGGACGTCCATCTCGTCGAGCTGCTTGGTCTGTAAGGCGAGCTGGTTGTGCTGGCTGGCGAGCTCGGTACGGCCTTCCTCCATCTCCTGGAGGGCGAGCTTGAACTGCGCGGCCGATTCCCGTGCCTTGGCGCCCTCGGCCTGGGCGGTCTTCGTGGCCGCCAGGACGGCCTCCACCTCGGCCTTGGCGGCCAGGATGGACTGCATCCGCAGCTCCAGCGCGTCTATGGCCTGACGGGTCTCGGTGACCTGGGCCATCTGCTGGTTGATCTTGTTGACCTGGGCCTCGATGTCCCAGAAGACCACATTGATCCGGGCCTGCTCCGCGGCCACCTTCTCGACTATCTCGCGCTCCCGGTCCAGGCTCTTGAACTTGTTCTTGATGTACTCGACGGACTGCTTGAGCTCGTCGGCCTTGCGCTGGTAGGTGCCTATCTCGGCCAGGTCCTCGGACATCTTCTTCGTGGATTCCCGGGTGGCGTTGAGCTCCGTCGTCAGCTCGCCCAGCTTGGCGACGAGGTTCTCCGTCCGGCCGTCCACGGCGCTCATGTTCCCCGAAATGGTCTCGACCTTTTTGGCGGCCTCTTCCAGGCGGGTCTGGAGCTTGGTTATCTCCTCCCCCTCGCGCTTCAGGTCGGCCAGGTTGTCGGCGACCTCGGCGGCCTTGGCGTCCAGTTGGTCCAGCCGGCTGGAGACCTTGGCCAGTTCCTGGTTGGCCTTGACGACCCCCGTCTCGCTCTTCAAGAGACGGTCCAGCTCCTGCCGGTAGCCGGACAGGTTGTTCTCGAAGCCCCGCAGCTTCTCCTCGGTCTCGGCGATAACGGTGTCCAGCTTGCCCGCCACGTCCCGCACGCGCTTCTTGGACTTCTCGATGACCTTCGAGGTGAGCCGGATCTCGTCCAGGTCGGTGGTTATCTGCTCCCGGGACCCGGAGACCTCGCGCAGGCCGTCGGCCAGCTCTTGTATCTCCTTGCCCTTTTTCTTGACGAGGTCGAGGTTCTCCTGCGTGTGCTTGGTCTCGTCCGCAAGCTCCCGCAGGACGCCTTCGGACTTGGCGAAGAGCTCGGTGAGCTTGTCGCGGATCTGCAGGTACTGCTTGTCATCGCCCTTGGATTGGGAAAGCGACAGGCTTGAGATGAGGTTTTCTTCCCACTGCTCGGGCTTCTCCGCGGGTTTTTCTTTCTTTCCCATAGGGGCCCCCTGGTATTGTCAGCCGAAACTGCAAACGCCTACAATTTAATGACTCCGTCGGCCGTTTGTCAAGACTTAATAGAACCGATGTCGTTGTGGATGCGCCAATTCCGGCGCTCTTCACCGCTTTCCCGACCCGTGCGGCGCTACGGCTCTTCGTAGCAGCCCTTCTCGATGAAAAGAGGCACCAGATCGGGGTCGAACTGCTCCCCGGCGTTGCCCTCCAGCTCGAGGAGCGCCCGCTCGGTGGTCAAAGGGTGGCGGTAGGGCCGCTCCGAGGTCATGGCGTCGTAGGCCTCGGCGATGGCCAGGATGCGGGCCGGGAGCGGAATCTCTTCCCCGGCCAGCCGGTTGGGGTAGCCCTCGCCGTCCCAGCGTTCGTGGTGGTAGCGGATGGTGCGGGCCGCCTCCTCCAGGTAGGGGATGCCCCCCACGAGCGCCTCGCCGACGATGGTATGCCGCCGCACCACGACCCACTCCGCCTCGTCCAACGGGGTGTCCTTGCCGAGTATCTCCTCGGCCAGGCCGACTTTGCCGATGTCGTGCAGGACCGCGGCGAAGGAGAGGGAGGTCAGCTCCTCGGGCCCGAGGCCCCGGGCCCGGCCCAGGCGCACGGCGTAGCGCATCACCCGGTCCGAGTGGCCGCGGTGGTAGGCGTCCCGGGCCTCCAGCGCGTTGATCATGGTGCGCACCGTGGCCAGGTAGGAGCTCTCCACGATCGAGTGGCGGGCCAGGCGCTCCACGAAGACCGCGAGCTGGCCGTGGAGGGTCTCCAGCCGATCGAGGAACTCCTGGGCCGCCTCGGGCTTTTTCCAGACTAAAAAGACGTGGTAGGCGAAGGGGACGGGGCCGAAGGCCATCCCCACGCCGGAGCCGGGCTTCAGGTCGAAGCTCGCCTCGAAGCGCAGGAAGTGCTTGTTCTGCATGGGCTTGATCGGGGTATGGCGGGTGGGGAGCTTGCCCAGCTTGTCGAAGGCCTCCTCGAGCTCCCGGCGTCCGGGGAGCGTGACCCCCTCGGCGCGGGCCCCCACGTCGCCGTCGGGACGGCGCCAGAGGGCGACCGTGGCGTCGGCTTCGAAGATCTCCCCCAGGTAGGCGACCAGCTCGCCGAAGAAAGATTCGGGGTCCAGCTCGGCCCCGAGCCGGTTCTCCATCTCACGCAGGCCCGTGAGAGCGGCCAGCTCCAGGCGCAGGTTGGTGTTGAGCGGCTTGGAGTCGGGGGCGGTGACGCAGAGTTCCGCGTAGGGCGCGAGCTGGAGCCTGAGGAGTTGGGAGAGGACGACCAGGTCCACCTTCGCGCCGTCCCCCCGGCGGCAGATTATCACCTGCATCAGCCCCGGGACCTCGGGGTGGATGCTGAGCGCCTCGCAGCCCCCACCGCAGTCTATGACCCGGTCGTGGGCCTTGGTGAGCCTCTCGAGGCAGGACGAGTCCGGGGTGGTGGAGAAGGCGGGGCAGTGGTCCTTGGTGGAGCCGAGCCGCTCGATGCCGCCCTTGGTGAGGACGACGAGCTGGGTGCGGGTGGTGAGGGCGAAGTCGTTCAACAGATCGGCAAGCTTCATGGGGGTCACCTGTCCGGGGCTTACGTAATGTCTAACCCTATAAATATAGCACAGAAAAGCCGAAGTGGCTCACCGCCTTGTCAACCTTTTCCAGGACGATCGTTTCTACGGCGGTCTCGGCCCGTTCCCGCATGGCCCGCAGTTGCGATTCGCGGCTTACGTCGTGGAGGTTCTTCGAGCTGCGGGCGTAGAGGGCGCATTTAATCGTCTCGGTCCTCCTGCGTGACCTCCCAGGTGTAGCCGTCTTCGGGGATTTCCACGTCGTAGCGGGTATAGGTCGCGCCGTTTTCGTTTTCGCAGCGGATGTCATAAATGTTATAAGAATCTATCGGCAACACGATTTTTACACTTTCCCCCGGTGCCAGTTCCCCTTCCCAGAACCGCCCGAAACCCCAGTCGGGTTCCCCGTCTATAGACCGACAGCCGATTATCTTAACGATGTTGTACCAAGTCAGTCCGTTGGTTATCGTCAGGTAGGCGTGCCCCGGGTCCAGGCCGTCGTCGCCCGTCGGCGCGGTGCAGGCCAGCGGCAAAAGAGAGAGAAGGGCCAGGAGGCTAATCAGAAACCCCTTCATCTTTTCCTCCGAGTAGACGGCATCTCCCGTCTACGGCTTGAACGGCGCCCTCCGTGCCGCCCGGTCTAACTCGGATCACAGCGTTCCGGCATCAGGGACGGTACGTCTCGATGGCGCGGAGGTTGTCGTGGATGGTCGCCGGGGCGTGGAAGTTTCGCGGGGCGGAGTACTCGACGACGGGGCGGTCGTCGGTGACCGGCTCGAAGCCCCGCACGTACTCGCGGAAGGCGTCGTCGTCCAGGGCCAGCCGGTCCAGGAGCGCCGCGGGCCCCGGCACCCCCACCTCGGTCAGGGTGCGGACGATTTCGGGGTTGCGGGCCGCCGCGGCGAAACGCTCCGGGTCCGCGCGCAGCGGCTCGTCGGAGCCCAAAAGAACGATGTCGTTCCCGGTGAGCCAGAGCTGGACGTGGGAAAAGGCCCGGCCGAAGGCGGCGGCCAGCATCCGCACGTCGCGCACGGAGAGCTGGTAGAGCGGTATCCACTGGGCGACGACCCCGCCGGGCTTGAGCGCCCGTTTGCAAAGCTCGTAGTAATCCACCGTGTAGAGGTTGACCACACCGGCCACGGCGGGCGGCATCGGCTCGGCGGTGATGACGTCGTAACGCCGGTCCGTGCACAGGAGGTAGTTCCGCCCGTCGTCCACTATCACCCGGGCCAGGGGGTTGTCCAGGACGTCCAGGTTGAATTTGGCGAAGAACGGGGCGCACTCCAGCACCGCCGGGGCTATCTCCACGCAGTCCACCCGCTCAACCGTGTCGTACACCGCCAGGGCCCCGAAGGTGGAACCCGACCCGAAGCAGATGACCAGCACATCCTTGGGGTCCGAGTGGACCAGCATGGGCAGGTGGGCCAGCATACGGTTCTTGCGCATGTCGCTCACGGCGGTGTAGGTGGCCTGGTTCCCGTCAATGACCAGCCGGCGGGTGGTCATCCCCCCGTTGGCGGGGTCGTCGGTGCGCTCGCGCACCTCCACGGTCCCCGACTCACTTTCGTCGTAGAAGAGGAGCGTCTCGCCGGGAGCGAGGAAGTTCTCGCCCAGGCGGTCGAAGGGTAGCCAGAGGGTGCCGAAGGCGAGGGTGGCGGCGCAGGAGGTCAGGGCCAGGGTCCTTTTTTCGAGCCAGCGCCACGCCGCCGCCGCGGCCACCACCACCGACAGCCCCGTCAATAAAAGCAGGCTCCCCTGGAACCCCAGGAGCGGGATTAACACAAAGCCGGTCGCCACGGCGCCCAGGATGGTCCCCGCCGAGTTGGCGGCGCAGAGCTCGCCCACACGCCGGCCCACCCCGCCGGTCTCCCGGGCGTAGAGCCGGACCGCCACGGGGAAGAGCATTCCCAGAAGAAACGTCGGCAGGAGCATGACCACCAGGGTCAGCACCAGGGAGCTGGCCACGAGGGAGCCCCAGCCGGTGAGCCCTCCGACCACGCCCTGGCTGAACCGGCCCAGCGCCAGGGGCCAGTTGAGCGCCAGCCCCGTGGTCGCCAGCGCGGTGAGGCCCACCCCGATCTCCCCCCAGACGAAGGCCCGCTGGGGTTTCTTGAGCCGCTTCACCAGCCAGGAGCCGAAGGCCCCCCCGAGCGCCAGGCCCACCAGGTACACCGCCAGCATGGCCGAGAAGGTGTAGGTGACGTTGGAGAACCAGAGGATGAGCATCCGGTTCCACACCAGCTCCAGCCCGAGGGCGGCGAAGCCGGAAATCGCGTAGAGCCAGAGGAGGAGGCGTCCTTTCCTGTCGGACGGCGCGATCCCTCCGACCGCGTGGGGCTTCAGCTCCGCCGAGTCCGCGCGCGAGAGGGCAAATGCTCCTCCCGCCGCAGCCAGGTTGATGCCCGCCGCCAGCATGGTCGAGCCCCAGAGGCCCAGGTGCTCGATCAAAAAGAAGCCGGTCGCCAGCGTCCCGACGACGGCCCCCGCGGTGTTGAGGGTGTAGAGGAGGCCGGTGCGGCGACCGATGGCCTCCCGGGTGCGGCTGGTGTGCCGGGCCAGGGCGGGGAGCGTGGCCCCCATGAGGGTGGTGACGGGAAGTAAAACCAGGAACGCCAGGACGGCCCGCACCGCGGTGAAGACGAACCCGGAGCCGCCGGTGGCGCCGTAGAGCGGAACGTAGAGGAGCTGGGCGAGCTGGAGTAAAAGCGGGACGAGGAGCCCGGTGGCGGCCACCCCGGCCTGGAGGAGGGCGTAGAAGAAGAGCGGCCGCCGCATCCGGTCGGCCACGCGGCCCAGGAGCCAGCTCCCCAGCGCCATCCCCCCCATGAACGCGGCCAGGACCGTCGTCGCCGCCTGGCTCGTCACGCCGAAGACGAAGGAAAGCTGGCGCAGCCAGACGACCTCGTACACGAGGCCGGCGACACCGGAGATGAGGAACAGTCCGGCCACCGCCGGCAGCTGGAACTTTTCGAGCCTGGCCGTCACGGGGCTCCGATTTGTCGGCGCGTTTTTGGGGAAGGTCCCGCGGCCGGCGCGGGATGCCCCGTATTATACACCAATCCGGGGCGGCGGCGCCCCTCCCGGTGTCGTGCGAATGCGGGCCACCCTCCGCCTGCGGGTTGGGGTGAGGGTTGCCGCGTGTCCCCTCTCCCCTATGGGGAGAGGGCTAGGGTGAGGGGTGCCTTAGAAAATATAGACGCGGATTTTCCCAATCGCGGCGGCCCGCAGAGGACTCGTCCTACGGGGCCGCCCTACGTCATCGCAATCCGTGAGGCACGGGCCGGGGTGAGGGTCGGAGCGGCCCCCCCTCTCCCTGAGAGGGAGAGGGAACATGCGGGCGACCGTGGACGGTCGCCCCTACGGGGTCGCCGGATATTGACGTAGGGGCGGGTCTCCACACCCGCCCGCGGGTTTCGCCACCGCCTTGCGCCTGAATGTAGGGCGGGGATTTTAACCGAGCGAAGCGAGCTATGCCTCCGGCAAATCCCCGCCGCTTATTATCAATGGTGGCCCTCACCCTCAATCCCTCTCCCGGAGGGAGAGGGAAGCCGCTACACCCCTCACCCTAGTCCCACGTCTACACGGCTGACCGCATTAAAACAGCGGCGAGACCAGAACGTCGAACAACCGGAAAAATAGCGTGAAGTACGGCGACAGGACCCCCGTCATCAACAGTACGATGATGATGATGAAACCGTAGGGGGCGACGCGGGAGGCGTAGTGGCCGGCCTTGGGCGGCAGAAAGTGGAAGAGCACGCTGGACCCGTCCAGCGGCGGGATGGGCAGGAGATTGAACCCGCCCAGGACGAGGTTGTAGAGCACGCCCAGCTTGAGGATGGCCGAGAAGAACCCGGCGAACCCGATATTGAGCTCGAAGGTGAACTGGTTGAAGGCCAGGGGGTCCATCCCGACCAGGTAGGAGACCTGGAGGAGCACGAAGAACCCTGCGGCGAGGAGGAAGTTGGACGCCGGCCCCGCCAGCGATACCTTCAGGATGTCCCGCCGGGGGTCGCGCAGGTTGCGGGAGTCCACCGGCACCGGCTTGGCGGCCCCGATGATGAACCCCGCGTTGGACAGGATCAACACCAGCGGCAGGATGATGGTGCCGATGAGGTCTATGTGGGGGATGGGGTTCAGGGTGAGGCGGCCGGCGAGCCTGGCGGTGTCGTCGCCGCGGCGGTAGGCCACGTAGGCGTGCGCGGCCTCGTGGAAGGTGAGGCTGAACAAAAGAATCGGGACGGCGGCGATGAGGTACTGCCAGGCCATGGGGTGAACCTCGGGGTGGAGAGTTTCAGTACGGCGGGGTCGCTACTCCGGTTCCTCGCGGGCGAACCAGGCGATGAAGGACTCCTATGCGTTTTTCTTCCGGGCCTTGGCGCTTCCGACCGTGGACGTACGCTTCCTGGACGTAGGCGCGGCATGAGCCTTTCTCACCCCGCCCCTGGTCGAGGCGGGCTTTCTCCCCACCGACGCGGCCGCCCCGTGCGTCTTCAAATGCGGGAGCGCCCTCGACGAGGCTGCCTTAGCCTTCTTCGGCGAGGTCCTCTCGCCGATCGGGATCGTCGAAACCTTGGAGGTTGCGGGGGTGTCCTGCGGGCGGCGGTCGGGTTGCTTTTTGACACATTCCCAATCCATCTCTTCGTCCTTGGGCGCGGCCTTGAGCTTGAGGACGTAACCCAGGGCGTGGAACACCTCGGCCACCTTGCGCAGAGTCATGTTGGAAGGCCCGCGGAGGAGCTTGGTGACGTACGCCTTGGAGCAGTCGAGCCTGGAGGCCAGCTCCGCCTTGCTGACGCCGTTCTTCTCCATGACCTCGAAGAGCTGCTGGCTCACGTCGAAGATGAGCCCTTCTTCGGCCATCTGGCGTTCGTCACCGAAGAGCTCGATGAGCTCATAGTGAAGTCCGTCTTTGACTTTCACTTTTTAGTTCCTTTCCTTTGATAGAACTCTTTACGCAATAACTTGACTTTATCTATGTCGGAACGATCGGTTTTATCCTTCTTCTTAATATTGGCGTGACACATTATTAGGTTGGAACCATCCATAAAACTAAAAATGCGGGCTTGGTGCGCTTTAATATCATATATTTGATCTCCTTGATGATGAAAAATTTCCTTATTTGGTCTCTGAACATCGCATACCTTGTAGATATTATTGCGTAATTTTGTGCATTCTTTTGGGCGTTTGTGCTGAAGTCCCATTATAAAATCAAGGACAGGATTATCTCCGTTTTCTTTTAAATAATAGAAGGCTGTACGGTACACGCCTCGATAGTGCAACACTACAAGCTCACCCATCGCTGACCGCCCGGTAAGTTAACCTATGAGTTAACTTTTGTCAAGGGGTAGAGACCAATTTTTTTTGGGGGGGGATATCCGGGACCTGTCGTCTACTCCGGTTCCTCGCGGGTGAACCAGGCGATGAAGGACTCCACGCAGCGCCCGTCCAGGTGGTTCTTCTCCACCTCTTCGCGCAGGATGCCGATGGCGCGCTCCGTGTTCATGGGCTCCTTGTAGTGCCGCTTCTGGGTCAGGGCGTCGAAAATGTCGGCCACGGCGATGATCCGCGCCCCCATCGGTATCTCATCCCCGCAAAGCGCCTCGGGGTAGCCCGTGCCGTCGAGCTTCTCGTGGTGCCCGGCGGCGATGGCCGGCACCTCCCGCAGCGGCCGCTCGAAGGTGATTTTGTCCAAAAGCTCCCGGGTGATGGCCGCGTGGGTCTTCATCTCCTCGTACTCGTCGGGGGTGAATCGCCCCAGCTTGCACAGGATGCAATCGCGGATGCCTATCTTGCCGAAATCGTGCAGCAGCGCCGCCACCCGCAGCACCTCCCGCTCCACCGGCGGCAGGCCCATCTCTCGGGCGATGCCCAGGGTGTAGCGGGTGACGTTGTTCACGTGGTTCGAGGTGATTTTGTCCCGGGCGTCAATGGCGCCGGAGAGCGTCTCGATGAAACTCGAGAACATCTCCTGCCGCTGGCGGTAGAGGAGGTTGTTCTCGATGGAGATGGCCGCCTGGCCCGCCAGCATGGTCAGGAGATTCTCGTCGTCGGCGTCGAAGGGGAGGCTGTCCTCCAGGCGTCCCGAGGGCGCCTTCTTGTTCAGCACCTGGAACACACCCATCACCTCGCCCCGCTTGTCGAGCATGGGCATGGTGAGCATGGACTTGGTGCGGTAGCCGGTCTGGCGGTCTATTTCCTTGTTGAAGCGGGGGTCGTCGTAGGCCTCGGGGATGTAGAGGGTTTTTCCGGTGGTGGCCACGGCGCCGGCTATGCCCTTGGACGCCGGGAAGCGTATTTCCCGCTCGCCCTCGGCGACCATGCTCCAAAGCTCCCCCCGGTCGCGGTCGAGGATGAAGACCGTGGATCGGTCGGCGTCCAGAATCTCGCTGGTGAGCTTGGCGATGATGCCCAGGAGCTCGGCGAGGGGCATGATGCGGCCGATGGCCTGCGCCGCCTCCAGAATCACCCGCTGGCGGTGCAGCAGCCGGTCGTTCTCGCGGCCCATCAGGGCGTTGGAGACCGCCACCGAGGTGTAGCTGGCGATGACGCGGAGCTCTTCCTCGTCGTCGAAGGTGAAGGGGCCCTCGCGCTTGTTGAGCACCTGGAGTACGCCGAGGGCGCGCCCCTCGCGGCCCTTCAGGGGCATGACGAGCATGTTGCGCGTCCGGTAGCCCGTCCGGCGGTCCACCTCCCGGTTGAAGCGGGGGTCGGCGTAGGCGTCGGGGACGTTGGCTATCTCGCCGGTGGAGGCCACGTGGCCGGCGATGCCGGCGCCGGAGGGCATGCGGATTTCGTTCTCGGCCATCCCCTGGGCCACGATGCTCCACAGCTCGTCGGCGGTCTCGTCCAGCAGGAAGACGGAGGTGCGGTCGGCGTCCATGACCTCGGTGGTGACGCGGGCGGCGAGCTTGAGGAGCGAGCGCAGGTCCCGCTCGCCGGAGAGGGCGCGGCCCACGTCCAAGAGGTTGTCCTGGCGCTTGAGAATCGCCAGGGCCTGCTGGTGCGCCGCCGCGTTGGCCAGGGTCACCCCGCCGTAGGCGATGAGCTGGGCCAGCAGCGCCCCGTCGCGGGCGGTGAAGCGCCCTTCGCGCTTGTTCAGCGCCCCGAGTACCCCGATGGTCCGACCCCGGTGGTCCTTGAGGGGGAAGAAGAGGGCGTTCTTGACGCGCAGGCCCGGCTCGTCGAAGTGCGCGCGCTCCGCCGCCCGCGCGCCGCGGCGGGAAAAATAAAGGGACGTTCCGCCCCCGAGCACTTTTTCCAAAAACGCGCCCTGCCCCGCGTCCAGGACGTGCCCGGCCGTCACCGGGAGGTGGAACCACTGCCGATCGTGGGCCTCCCGGGTGAACCAGATGCGGACGAGCTCGGCGTCCACGGCGGCGGCGGCGTGGCGCGAGAACTGGCCCACCAGGTGCGCCAGGTCTTGCTCGCCGGCCAGGTCACGCGTGGCTTCGAGGAGCTTGCGCATCTCCCGCAGCCGCAGACCCAGTTCCTCGCCGCGCGCCATCGCATGACCTCCGTGAATATGCCCACTAAGTGTAACCGATTCCGCCTTCCCCCGCTACCGTCGCTGGGTCGTCAACGCTCGATTCGTAACCGTAGGGGCGACCCTCCGCGGTCGCCCGCGGGCGGGGACGGAGCCCCGCCCCTACGTCATCGCAATTTGCGTAATACGGGGCGAGGCGTGAAGCCGTCCCCCTCTCCCTTCTAGGGAGAGGGCCGGGGTGAGGGTCGGGGTAGGGAACGTGGGTTGTGCGGAACGGGGTCTCCCTTTCCCCGTGGGAGAGGGGATGGGGGTGAGGGTCCCGGCTTCAACTTATTCTTGTAATGACCATCAGGGCTGCGACCACCGCGCTCAGGAGCCCGCGGCCCTGAAGGACCGCGCTACATCTGCGGTCATGACGAGCCGCCCCAATCATAGCCTGCGATCATCGCCGCTGCCCCGCCCCTCTCCCAACTTCCCGCTTCCCGCCTCCAGCCTCCCGCTCCCAACTCCCCTCTTCCCGCCTCTACCATTGCCCATTGCCCATTGCCCTCTCCCTCTCCTCCCA